>NZ_JBQOJA010000015.1:0-79449 GCF_054971385.1 Marinococcus tarijensis
GTCGGTAACTTCATTCTACTAGAAAAGGACTTCCTTTTTTGGTGATCGATCGTTTACACAAACTATTTTATGCTCTCGTGAAATTATTCGCGACACCGTTAAAAGTTTATGATAAAAGTAAATAAGAGAGATTTATATCGTTTTTACATTGGAGGAAAGCAGAAATGAAGCTAATCGCTGTTGATTTAGACGGTACACTCATTAAAAAGGATCGTTCCATCAGTGCAGAAAATGTGAAGGCGATAAAGGCCGCACAGGAAAACGGAGATACAGTGGCTGTCTGCTCAGGAAGGTCGCTGCAGGACACTGAGGATATTTTGAGACGCGCCGGACTGGACTGCCCGATGATGGTCGGAAATGGAGCGTGGACCTACCAGGACGGGGAGAGCATTGACCAGCTGGTGTTGCCTGAAGGCATCACCGAAGAGCTGCTTCCCGAGCTTGAAAATGAAAAATGGTACTACGAGATATATACGAACCAGGGAGTAATACTGCTTGAAGAGGGCAAGGAGCGGCTCAGAGCAGAAGTGCAAAATGTACAGGAAGAGAACGAAGAGGTGACGAAAGCCTGGTCAGAAGAGGAGATGGGTATTCAATACGCTCAGCATGGCACGGGGTATATGAAGGATTACCGGGATGTGGATCCGGCAACGGCAGAAATATACAAAATATTTGTATTGTCCTTTGACCGGAAAAGATTAAAAAAGCTGAGGGACCGGCTGGCCCCGCGCACAGACGTTTCTTTGACCTCATCGGGAATTACAAAGCTTGAAATTGCCCATCCAAGCGTAAGCAAAGGGTACGCTCTGCGCCGTATGGCAGAAGAAATGGGAGTTCCGCTCGAAAATACAGCAGCTATCGGGGATAACTTAAACGATCTGCCGATGTTTGAAATTGCTGGTACCAGCGTTGCGATGGGAAATGCGGTGGAGGAAGTGATAGAGGCCGGGGATTATGTAACTAAAGGCTATCTGGAAAACGGGGTGGCGTACGCGTTGGAAAATTACTTGTAAGCAGACAGCAAAAAAGCCAGGAGAATCCTTCCGTAGGGGTCTCCTGGCTTTTTGTGCTGGTGCTGTTTAGATTTGGCCGGCGCCCATGTAGCGAGGGCTCCAGTAGGAACTATTCATGCTTGAAATGGTAACGCCGGTGGAAGCGCCTGCGTGGATAAATTTATTGTTTCCAACATAAATACCTGCGTGGGAGGCGCCGCCTCTTGTATCAAAGAAAACGATGTCGCCAACAGACGGGCTCGATACTTTTGTGCTTGCACGGTAAATAGAAGAAACGGTACGCGGCATGCTTTTGCCGTGCTTGTCATATACGTAGTTAATAAAGCCGCTGCAGTCAAACCCTCTTGGAGACATGCCGCCCCAAACGTAAGGAGTGCCCATGTACTGCTTCGCTGTGCTTACAATGTCCGAGCCAGTGCCAGTTGAAACCCCGGCTACCTGTTCATTGCTGCTCGAGCTGCTTGCAGAGGAACCGTTGTAATCCATTAGTGCGCTCTGTGTAGACGGACCTGCTACCCCATAGTAGCTGCCGGAAGGGGAAGAAATTCCTGTAGCGGACTGGAAATCCTTCACGGCCTGAAGTGTTTTAGGACCGAAGCGGGAACCAGTGTAGCCCTCGAAGAAGCCGTGTTCCTTTAATTTCTTTTGAAGAGCGTTTACGGAAGAATTACGATCGCCGTAGGATAAAGACCCGTGGCTTCCAATGGAAGTAGAGTTCGAGCTGCTCGATGTGTTTGATGAAGAGCTCGAACCAATGGCATCCATTAACGCAGACTGAGTCGAAGGTCCTGCCACGCCATAATAGTTGCCGGAAGGAGAAGAAATTCCTTCTGCAGATTGAAAGTCCTTCACGGCCTGAAGTGTTTTAGGGCCGAAGCGGGAACCGGTGTAGCCTTCAAAGTGTCCTTCTTCCTTTAAAGCTTCCTGAAGGTCATTTACGGAAGAGTTTACATCACCATAGGATAAAGAACCATGATCATCAATTGCTGCATCCGCTGCCTGTGGGCCTGCGAATAGCACTCCTGCTGTTACTGCTGTTCCAAATAAGTATTTTTTCATTATGTGTGTTCACTTGCTTTGTCATCCGCTGTCTTATATATGTAGGAGTATAATGATAAGTTTTTCGATATGAATACTGGATTTTATAAGTATAGGTAGCAGACAGGATAATGGATGTAGCGAAGTGAAGCTGCACCTCCTAAATGTATTTTTGTGAGTCTTTAGTATGTGTTTTTCTATAAACCCAATTCTATAAGAATGTGAGAGACAATTCAATAATGTGTAAGTTTTGTAATATAGTTTTAATAAAAAGGCTTTTATAAAAGGATTTCTGAAATAATCAAAGCAAAAAAATTCAATTGCCTGATTAATATTTTGAATTTTTAATAAATTATGCTAAAGGCTGTTATTTAGGTAAAAAAGACTATGTATAAAAATGGAAGTGAACGTTAATATGACGTTTTTTATATAGATATTAAGGGAAATGAGTACAACCTTTGGAGGTGAACAGTAATATACTTGTAATGTTTTTGTAATATAAAATAATAAATCATAATAAGTGTTAAATATACATGTTTTATTTTTGCAATATTTCAGTAGTTATCCAAATACATTTTAATATTTAATTTGGCGGGAATAAGAAACCAATCGAAAGTTCAGAGAGAAAAGTAGACAGTGATCCCCGTCAGCAAAAGGTTTTGGTTAAAGAAAAAAAGAGATACAAAACCAATAAAAGGAGCACTGTTATGAAAAGAGAAATTCCGAAAATATTTCAGAGAGACGCGTTTAGACAGAAGTGGATGCTGATGGCTTTACTCAGCGCTGCTTCAGCCTTGGTCGTAACTGCAGTTTATGAGAGCAATAAGCCCCTTGCCGCGAACGTTTCCCATGAGGGGCGAAAGCATCGTACAGACCATGTCCGTTTTCTTGAGGATCATACCTACGTTTCCTCCACAGAGTCACAGGTGGTAGAACAAGAAATATTTGATACAGTGATCCGGAACATTGAAGAAGCGGACCAGTTTATCGTGATGGACATGTTCTACTTTAACAGCGAGCATGAAGCGGGAGTGGATTTCCCCCCTTTAACGAGGCGTCTGTCGGAGGCATTAATCAACAAAAAAGAAGTGGAGCCTGACATAGAAATAGTGGTTATAACTGATCCGGTTAATACTTTTTACGGGGCTTATACGCCTAAACACTTTCAGCAGCTCGAAGAGAACGGCATTGAAGTCATTTTTACGAAACTGGATGCATTAAGGGATTCAAATCCGCTTTATTCAGGGTTTTACCGGACTTTTGTTCAGTGGTTTGAAAACCACGGGAGAGGATGGCTTCCTAACTTTTTCACGAGTGACGCCCCCGATGTAACGCTCCATTCTTATCTGAAGATTTTAAATTTCAAAGCCAATCACCGGAAAACGCTTGTTACAGAAAAGGCAGGAATGGTTACTTCAGCGAATCCTCACGATGCCAGCGGGTATCATGCAAATACAGGCTTTGAAGTCAGGGGCGCTGTGCTGAAGGATTTATTGAAAACAGAAAAAGAAGTATTGGAAATGGCAGATCGTTCAGGGGAAAAATTCGATTCGTTTATCTCTAAAGTGGAAGTGCCGGAAGAAAACGGGAAGTATGAAATGCAGCTGTTAACAGAGCGCAAAATTAAGAAACGGGTGCTGAGAGAAATACGTTATTTGTCCCAGGGGGAAAAGTTGCATATGGGAATATTTTATTTAGCAGACCGCGATGTCATCGAAGCGCTCCTCGGGGCAGCAGGCCGGGGCGCTGATATTAATATTATTATGGATATAAACGAAGAAGCTTTTGGAAACGAAAAAATAGGCATACCCAATCAGCCGGCAGCTCACGAGCTCGTGGAGAAATCAAATGGCCGTATTAACATACGGTGGTATCATGCCGGCGGGGCACAGTATCATGCCAAAATGATGATGATGGAAAAGGCAGAGAAGGCAGTAGTTATTGGTGGCTCAGCGAACATGACAAGAAGAAATTTGGATAATTACAATTTGGAAACTGATGTTGTGGTTACCGGCAGTAACGATTCGGAAGCCGTGAAAGGCGTGCGGGATTATTATCATCGGCTGTGGAACAATTCCGATGGCAAGCACACGCTGGATTACAGGAGGTATAAAAATGATTCCCGCCTGCTTTATTGGCGTTACCGGCTGCAGGAATGGAGTGGAATGTCTTCGTTTTAAGCAAAGAAAATTAAAAAAGCAGAAACTTTTTCAGGACGAAGCGGTACCCTGCGTACAGACATAGAAACGCAGTTAACGCTATCGCTTGAAGCGTGAGCAAATAATAGGGCCACGGCCCGAAGAAATCATAAGGGGAAGGAGAAGCTGGTTTTTCCATTAAATACATGTAATTGGCGTCGAAATGGAGGTTTACCAAAAATGCCACCACGGCGGCAGCATTCAGGGCCCCCCAAACGACAAACAAGGAACGAAAGGAGATAAAAGTACGCTTTACAACCACCTGATAAACAACGCCTGCCACAATAAGCGCGTGTGTAATAAAAAAGTGAAGAAACCGAAAATGGGGAAAGCCATACCGTTCCATGTCCGGAAACACTATAGTAAGCAGGGCGCTTGAAGTGCCGGCATAAAACGCGAAGGCAGTCCAGAAGCGGCTGCCGGTTATAAGCATAATAACGACTGCTATCCAGGCCAGGTCGCTGACTTTCAGCGGAAGTGAAAACCGCGGGTTCCAAATGTCGTTTGTAATATAAAAAAGCTGCAGGGCGATCTGTCCAAGGAGGAAGGTGGAAATGATGAGCCACTTGACCGTCTGTCGGGCCATGCGCTCGCGCCGAAGGTAGTTTTGAGAAAGTATAATACTGGTACAGGCGAGGGCAAGACAAAGCCATACTATAAGCTGCCCGGTACCAAAAGGTTCAAAGACCGGCCCGTCATTATTAAATCTCCACCACCACATGCTTAATCCCTCCTGTTGTTTTTACAAGCAAGCGCGTTGCCGAAAGGTTTCCTTAGGAACCCTTCTTTAAACAAACTACTCCAGAGCAAGCTTGGTTTCAATAGAAGAATAATCTAAAAAGAAAACAAAGTATCCCGCTTCCTTTTTCCTATTAAAGGATTGAAATGTTAGTACAATAGCGTTAAAATGCTAAATATTTCATAATTTAAAGAAAATAAAGGAGTGGGAGAATGAACAGCCTGAATATATTCGTAAATAAATATTTTGCTGTTTTTGTGTTAGTGGTCGCATTTATTGCTTATCTGCTGCCGGAGGTATTTGTAGGAATTACCGGCTACATAACTATTTTACTTGGGATCATCATGTTTGGTATGGGGCTTACGCTGAACCTTTCCGATTTCCGCATTGTGGCAAAAAAGCCACTGCCGGTGCTGACCGGAGTGATTGCGCAGTTTGTTATCATGCCGCTTGCGGCCTTTATCATTGCCCTGGTTCTGCAGCTTCCGCCGGAAATAGCGGCAGGTCTCGTGCTTGTAGGCGCTTGTCCGGGAGGGACAGCATCAAACGTCATGGTGTACCTGGCCAAAGGGGATCTTCCGGTATCGGTTGCTATGACGACGGTATCGACGCTGCTCGCTCCTCTTCTGACGCCGCTTGCCCTTCTGGTGCTTGCAAATGAATGGCTGCCGGTGGATCCGCTGGCGATGTTTTTATCCATTTTTCAGGTTATTATTATACCTATTGCGCTCGGATTAATAGTTAAACAGCTGTTTCCGCAGACAGTGGAAAAAAGCGTTCAGGTGCTTCCGATTGTGTCCATGGCAGCGATTATTGCTATTGTAGCCGGGGTCGTCGGAGCAAATCAGGAGAATATTGCTGCAACCGGGCTGTTGGTTTTTGCAGCGGTGGTGCTTCATAACAGCTTTGGCTTGGCTCTTGGCTATGTAACGGCAAAGCTGGTGGGATTAGACGAAACAAAACGGCGGGCAGTATCGATTGAGGTAGGAATGCAGAATTCCGGGCTCGGCACCCAGCTGGCCACTGTCCACTTCACGCCGCTTGCGGCGCTTCCAAGCGCTATTTTTTCTGTCTGGCACAATATCTCCGGGCCGCTGCTCGTATCCTGGTGGGGAAGAAAAAGCCAGAAGAGGGAAGAAGCTTTGGAGAAAAAAGAATGGAAGCACTATAAGTAACAGAAAAAATCCCGTGCTCATAGCGAGCGCGGGATTTTTAATAACGAAAAATTACATGTGTTTTTCAAGCAGACCCTGGAGCTGATCCTTCGGCTGGAAGCCGACGATTTGTTCTACCATTTCGCCGTCCTTGAAAATCATGAGTGTTGGAATGCTCATAACGCCGTATTTACCGGCAGTTTCCTGATTTTCGTCAACGTTTAATTTAGCAATTTTGACATTATCGCCGATTTCTTCGTTAATTTCTTCGAGAACCGGAGCAATCATTTTGCAGGGTCCGCACCAAGGTGCCCAAAAGTCAGTTAGAACGACACCTTCGGAAATTTGTTCGGAAAAGTCCTGATCTGATACGTGTACAATAGCCATTTATGAGTACCTCCTTCAGTTCGCTTCATTGCGAGTATAGAGTAATCGTAGTACGAATAACCCTATTTGTCTAAAAGTATGCTTGAGCCATTCAATTTTTTCAAGGAGAATGAATGGAAAACGAAGCGTACGGGAAAAGAATATAAATAAGAAAGCTCTCAAGGAGTATGTATTCGGGAACATAAGAAGAAAGGAGGCCGCCCATGTCGAAAAAAGACAGGGATAAAGAAATACGAAGCTACTTTCGGGCCATGGACCGCAGTTTTTATATGGATACAGACAAAAATCTTGCCAATTGGGATCAGGCTTTATCGATTGGGCACGGACAGACCATATCCCAGCCATCGCTTGTACTGAAAATGACGCTGGAGCTGGACCTTGATCCCGCTTCCAGGGTGCTCGAGATTGGTACGGGATCCGGCTACCAGACGGCTCTATTAGCAGCCTTTTCCGACTCTGTCTACACAGTTGAACGAATTGCGCAACTGCAGGAAAGGGCACAGGAGCGTCTGCTGGAAGCAGGATTTGCGAACATTAATTACCGTCTGGGTGATGGCAGTAAAGGCTGGTCGGAGCATGCACCGTACGATCGTATTATGGTAACGGCAGCAGCGAAAACTGTGCCGGAGTCCTTAGTCGGGCAGCTGGCAGCGCCCGGGAAAATGATGGTGCCGGTAGGCGGCCGAATGGGGCAGGAGCTGCTGCTTATAGAAAAAAACATTCAGGGAGAAGTGAGCTCCTCTGTAGTCGAATATGTAGCGTTTGTACCGCTCGAGCAGGACGAAGAAACGTGAGAAAATGCGGAAGGCATAAAGGGCAGCAGATTAAAGGACGATTAGGCATGCTGTTTTTCATTGTGTTACGCTTTACGTGCATTTTATTTCAAAGAGGAGGTTTACTATGCCAACGGTTAATGTAAAAGGCTACGGTACATTTGAAGTGGAAGAAGGAAAAAAATTAGTGCTTGCGCTTGAAGACAATGGTGTTGATATTCTGCACCGCTGCGGCGGGAACGCCAGGTGCACCACCTGCAGGTGTGAAGTAAACGAAGGAGAACTCGGGCCGAAGGAAGCTCCGGAAGCTGCAATTCTCGAAAACAAAGACATTACTGATGAAAATGTCAGGCTCTCCTGTCAAAACCGGGTGTATTCCGACCTGACGGTAACACCAGTCATGACGGCCTCCAATTCTGATATGGAGCCGGGAAGACGCCCGGTGGATTAACGGAAATGAATACTAAAAGACTCTCCTGGCAACTGCGGAGAGTCTTTTTTACATAGATTAAGCATCATTGAAAAACGCTGGATAGCAAAGAATGCCTCCAGCGTTTCGAATTATGATTTTTCAGCAGTATTGCCTGTCTTTTCTGTTTTATTAATCAGCTTCGTTCCGACAAGGTCCCCGGTAACATTTAAAGCTGTTGCCCCCATACCGACAAGTACATCAACAGCGGTTAAAAGTGCTACTGCTTCAATAGGGAGACCGACCTGGGCAAAAACGGTGGCAATCATAATAATACCAGCTCCGGGAACACCGGCGGTACCAACCGTAGCCAGTGTGCCAACAATTACAATTTGGAGAATGGCCACAAAGCTGAGCGGCTCGCCTACGACGTTTGCTGCGAAAACGGCGGAAACAGCTACCCGGATGGCGGCGCCGTCCATGTTAATCGTCGCTCCGAGAGGCAGGCTGAAGCCGTAGAGGCTCTGCTTTAATCCAAGGTCACGGGCAGCGTTTAACGTGAGAGGAAGGGTGCCCGAGCTGCTTTGAGTGACGAAGGCCGTGAGCATCGGAGTGCGTGCTTCCCGAAAAAAGGAGCCCAGATTAGTTTTGGCGGCTAAAAGAAAGACAATATAAAGGCCAAGCTGTACTGCAAGGGCAACGTACAGTACGAGTATAAAATTACCGAGGGAGAGAAGCGTATTTGCACCCTGGCTGCCTACAATCTCAGCGATAATGGCAAAGATGCCAAATGGTATGAATTGTAAAATGCCCTTCATGACGGTGAGCGTAAGCTCGTTTAAAGCCCCTGCCCCGCGGTACAGACGCTCGCCCATTTCTTTATAGCTGGAGGAGGAACGCAGATAAGTTAAAGCAATGCCAAAAGCAAAGGCGGTAAAAATAATGCCCAGAAGATTCATCTCCGTAAAGGCTACGGCAATATTATCCGGGACGATGTTTAATATAACCTCTGTAACCCCAGGGTTATCAGGAGTTTCAAAGCTTTCACTCCCATCCAGTGTAGTGCCGGTGCCAGGGTTGAAAAGGCTGGCAACAGAGGTGCCCACCACGATTGCTACAGCGGAGGTGAGAAGATAATAAATGAATACTTTGCCCCCCATCCGGCCGAGACCGCCGACAGTAGTCTGGTTAACCCCTACAATCAGCGTAAATAAAATCAATGGAACTATAATAAACTGAAGCAGTCGAAGCATAAGGTCGCCGATAGGAGCGAGTACGGCGGCATTTTCACCGAAAATAAGACCTACAGCGATACCGGCAATAAGAGCAGTGGTAATTTTAGCAATCAGCGACACATCAAAGTAACGCTTCATCAAGTGTTTCAACAGCTGGACCTCCTTTATTAATAAATTCTTATCGGTTTAATCAACATGATAAAACTAAAGGAAACAGACGGTCTTGTCAAAATGAACGCTCAATGAAAGAGAAGAGAGCAACGATAAAAAGGAGTTCTCCCATTTTCGGGAAAACTCCTTTGTAAAAAATGTAAGACAGCACAAACAGCCATTTTAAAGCATCTGACTGATTGTTTTTGGGTGCAGGTGCTGAATCAGATAATCCGGGCCGCCGGCCTTGGCATCGGTGCCTGACATTTTAAAGCCGCCAAATGGATGATAGCCGACGATGGCCCCGGTGCAGTTACGGTTGAAATACAGGTTGCCGACGTGGAAGTGAAGCTTGGCGTATTCCAGCCGGTCGATGTTATTGGATATGACGGCCCCGGTTAAGCCGTATTCGGTATTGTTTGCAATATCTATGGCTTCTTCGTAGGAAGAGGCTTTCGTAAAAGCAACGACCGGACCAAAAATTTCCTCCTGCATAATGCGTGCTTTCGGATCCAGATCAGCGAAGACGGTCGGATCAATGAAGTATCCTTTGGAGTCGTCGCTCTTTCCTCCGGCCACGAGCCGTCCTTCCTGTTTGCCGATATCAATATAGCCGGTGATTTTATCAAATGCTTTCTGATTGACGACAGGACCCATGTAGTTGTCATAGGATGTTGGATCCCCGACGGATAAAGCTTTGGCCTGTATTTCCACTTTGCTCAGAACTTCGTCGTATACGTCCTGGTGAGCGACGACCCTGGAGCCTGCCGAGCATTTCTGGCCGGAAAATCCATAGGCGGAAGCAATAATGGCCTCCGCGGCGGTGTCGAGATCTGCTTCGCTGTCGACGACGATCGTGTCTTTCCCGCCCATTTCAACAATGACCCGCTTCAAATGCTGCTGGCCTTCCTGAATTTCGGCGGCTTTTTTATAAATTCGTGTGCCGGTAGCCCGGGAGCCGGTGAAGCTGATAAGCGCTGTTTTAGGGTGATCCACGAGGTAATCGCCAATTTCTTCCGGCGCCCCGGGCACGAAATTAATGACGCCATCCGGCACGCCGGATTCAATCAGAATGTCGACAAATTTTGCGGCAATGATTGGGGTCGGCTCGGCCGGCTTTAAAAGAACGGTATTGCCCGTAACCAGCGGAGCAACGGTCGTTCCTACCATGATGGCGCAGGCGAAATTCCATGGTGGAATCGTGACAGCCACACCAAGAGGCTGGTACACATACTGATTGTATTCTCCCTCCCGGCTGTTAATCGGCTTGCCGTTTTTCAGCTCGAGCATTTGGCGGGCATAGTATTCGACGAAATCGATGGCTTCTGCAACGTCTGCATCTGCCTCCTTCCAGGGCTTGCCGCCTTCTTTGACGAGCGTCGCTGACAATTCATGCTTCCGGCGGCGCATTTTTGCGGCTGCCCGGAACATCACTTCCGCACGGGCATCAGCACTTGTTGTTCTCCAGGACTGAAACGCGTCGCTTGCAGCATTGAATGCCTGGTTAATTAATGCGGGATTGGCTTTGGAAACACTGCCGATCACTTCTTTTTTATTGGCAGGATTGATGGAAACAAGCTTTTCCCCAGTGATAATCCGCTCGCCGCCAATAACCAGCGGGTAGTCCTGACCGAGATTTTTTTCGACTTCTTTGATCGCCTCTGCAAATTCCTTTCGGTTCTGCTCATCCGTAAAATCAGTAAAAGGTTCATGACGGTACGCTGTATACATTTGAAAGCCTCCTATTATTAAAGTTCAGTAAGCACTTCTTCAATCCGTTCAGCCGCCCAGTCGAGATCCTGCTGTGAAATAACGAGCGGCGGCGCGAAACGGATAACAGTATCATGTGTTTCTTTGCAGAGAATTCCTTTGTCTTTTAGCTGCTCACAGCAGGCACGCGCTGGAATATCGAGTTCGATGCCGATAAACAGCCCTCTCCCCCGTACCTCTTTAATATGAGGGTTGGTGATAGAGGCAAGCCTGCGTTTAAAATGCTCTCCGAGTTCGAGTGAGCGGGAGGCAAGCTGCTGCTCTTCGATCACGTCAAGAGAAGCAGCCGCTACTGCGCAGGCGAGGGGGTTGCCGCCGAATGTAGATCCGTGGGACCCAGGAGTGAAAACGCCAAGGATATCCTCATCAGCAGCTACGCATGATATAGGAAAAACGCCGCCGCCGAGTGCTTTTCCGAGAATGTATATATCAGGAGTAACCCCTTCCCAGTCGCATGCGAACATTTTACCTGCGCGCCCAAGACCGGATTGAATCTCATCAGCGGCAAACAGCACCCGATAGGTCCGGCACAGCTCGTACGCCTGCTGTAAAAACCCTTCAGGGGGTATTATAATTCCGGCTTCCCCTTGAATGGGCTCAACTAAAAATCCAGCTGTATGAGGGGTAATAGCTTTTTCGAGCGCCTTGAGATCCCCGTACGGTACGATTTTAATACCTGGGAGCATCGGGCCGAAGCCCCGTTTGTACCCCTCCTCCGAAGAAAGGGAGACAGCGCTCATCGTACGTCCATGAAAGTTTCCCGCACATGCAATAATTTCCGCACGCCCTTCCGGAATCCCTTTCTTTTCATAGCCCCAGCGGCGGATCGCTTTGACTGCCGTTTCTACTGCTTCTGCCCCGGTATTCATGGGGAGTACCATGTTCTTGCTGGTTAAGGCTGATACTTTGTCATAAAAAGGAGCAAGCTGATCATTATGAAATGCCCGTGAGGTAAGCGTCACCCGGTCGGCCTGATCTTTCAGGGCCTGTATAATTTTGGGATGGCGGTGGCCCTGATTAACAGCGGAGTATGCACTCAGCATGTCAATATAGGAGCGGCCTTCCGGATCCTTCACCCATATACCCTCTGCTTCAGTAATAACAATGGGAAGCGGTGTGTAATTCCGGGCACCGTGTTTATCGTTTTGATCGATGATCTGACTCGAAGACATTGTTTCTGTCATGCATACCCACTCCTAAAGTAAGGTTACTGTAAAAGTTGCAAGAACCGTGCCAACTTCAGAAGGCACCTACAGCAGGAAGCGGCTGGTAAAAGAGAGAGTAGAGGAAAAAAATTTTGCATGCAGTGATTAATTTTTTTGCACTTTTTTTGAAAATTAAAGTGCTTTAATTACAAATAGAAAAACCGAATACTGGGTGAAATAAAGAATAAATTTTAATTTAGAACTTTATGTGAAAATATTCACAAATTTATTGTGCCAGTGACTTCTCTGAGTTATGCTCTATATGTGAAATGATTCACATATAGAGATGGAGAGAAGGAAGGGATTTTCATGTTTGTGGAAACGTACGATCCGTTTCAAAATATTGTTTTTTCTGCTCTGGTAGCTGCAGTGCCAATTTTATTGTTCCTGGTATGCCTGACACTGTTCAAAATGAAAGGCATCTATGCCGCTTTGCTTACGCTCGGCGTTACTTTTGTAATAGCAATGGGAGTTTTTGGCCTGCCGCTAGCTCAAAGCGGCGGGGCAGTGACAGAAGGAATTGTGCAGGGGCTGTTTCCGATCGGCTATATTATTATCATGGCTGTCTGGCTGTATAAGGTATCGGTCGCCTCAGGGAAATTTCAAACGATCCAAAACAGCATCGCTTCGATTTCCGCAGATCAGCGGGTGCAATTATTATTAATAGGTTTTTGTTTTAATGCCTTTCTGGAAGGCGCTGCAGGGTTTGGAGTACCGATAGCTATTTGTGCCGTGCTGCTCGTTCAGCTCGGGTTTCAGCCGCTTCAGGCAGCTATGCTTTGTCTGATTGCCAACGGCGCAGCCGGAGCTTTTGGAGCCATCGGGGTGCCGGTGGGCATTATTGATACACTTCAGCTTGAAGGCATCACTGCAATGGACGTGTCGCAGATGACTGCACTCACGCTTCCGCTAGTGAACTTCAGCATTCCGTTTTTACTGATATTTCTTCTGGATGGGTTAAAGGGTATCAAAGAAACTCTTCCGGCCATCCTGGTAACAGCTGTAACATATACGGTGCTCCAGGCAGTGATTACGATTACTGCTGGTCCTGAGCTTGCCAATATTATTCCTTCCCTGGCAGCGATGGGGGCTCTTGCCGTTCTCCAACGGTTCTGGCAGCCGGCCAAGGTTTTCCGCCTCGATGGTAAAGAGTATGTGCGGGCTGAACCGAAAGCGAAAGGGTCGTGGAGAACGGTGGTGCTTGCCTGGTCGCCGTTTTACCTGCTGACGATTTTTATCATGATATGGAGCTTTCCGGGATTTAAAGCACTTTTTGAAGACAGTGGCATGCTTTCCCCTGCGGTGCTTGGCTTTATTCTGCCTGGAACATACAGCAGCTCCGCGGGCCAGGGAATTGTATTTAACCTGAACTTTATCGGGGCTACAGGTACAGCGATTCTGCTGGCGGTGCTTGTGACAGTATTATTTGCCAAAAACATGAACTGGTCCAGGGCACATGCAGAATTAATGCAGACATTAAAAGAGCTGTGGCTGCCGATTGTCACCATTTGTGCCATTCTTGCAGTAGCTAAGCTTGCCACCTATGGGGGACTGACGATGGCTATGGGGGAAGCAGCAGCTATGACCGGGAATATTTTTCCTTTCCTCTCACCGGTGCTTGGCTGGATTGGAGTATTTATGACAGGATCGGTCGTAAATAATAATACGCTGTTTGCTTCTATTCAAACGACAGCTGCTGCGGGGGTTGGTGTTGATGGGGCTCTGCTGGTAGCTGCCAACACAGCAGGAGGCGTAATGGCGAAGCTGATCTCGCCGCAGTCCATTGCCATTGCGACTGCCGCTGTGGGACAGACAGGCAAGGAAGGGCAATTAATGAAAATGACGATCAAATACAGCCTGTACCTTCTGTTATTTGTCTGCGTATGGACGTTTGGCCTGAGTTTATTTATTCATTAAAGCGGGTGGGCGGAATAAAAAATACAGCAAAAAGGACCGGCTTTTCAGCGTCGGTCCTTTTTATTGCCCGGGAAATAAAGGGGATTCGGGTACTGCTTTTGGTTTTCCGATCAGATACCCCTGGGCCAGGTCAAATCCAAGCTCGCGCACACAGTTTAATTCTTCAGAACGCTCAATTCCCTCGGCTAGCGTAATAATACCGTAGCTGCCCGCGCGTGAAACGATTTTTTCCAGTCGCTGCTGCTTTTTCATGTCCTGATCGCAATGGTCGACAAGTGAACGGTCGATTTTTACGTAATGCGGCTGCAGCTCCTCCATAACATCAATCGTCGAATAGCCGGAGCCAAGATCATCTAAAGCAACGCGTACACCGTACGATTGAAAGGTTTGAAAAATACGGAGCAGGTGTTCGAGATTATCAAACTTTTCCGTTTCCACGACTTCAAACACAAGGTCGTTCATTGAAACGCCAGAGCTTCTCGCTGTGGCAAACGTAGAAAGAAGGCAGTGCTCCGGGTCGTAAATCGAAGAAGGCAGGAAGTTAATAAACCGTTTGATCCCAGGCTTTAGGTATTTGGCACTTGTTTTAATAGAAGCAATGCGTGCCCGGTTGTCTAAAAGCGACTGAAGGCCGCTCTGCTGGGAAAATGAAAACAGCTGATCCGGCCGGAACTGGGCAGCGTCTGCATGCGGTCGCATGAGAAATTCGTATCCCATTACTTCACCGATGTTCAATTGAATAATCGGCTGCATGTGGTGAGTGAACTGCTGATTATTGATGACAGTCATAAACGAGGGGCGGGAAATCCGCTCCTTCAGCTGGTGGAAATTAATCATGTTCGCATGGGTCTGTTGATCTTTACCTGTCCAGGTGCCCTTTAGCCCGGCTAGGTCTCCGGGAAGGGTGCGTTCAATGAAATCCAGAAAAGGGCCGAGTGTCTGAACGGCAGAATAGTAGTAATGAAGCGTATTATCCTGAGTGTAGGAATTGTAACCGTTTTGGAGCATGTGATAATGAAGCTCACGGAGCACACTGAAGGTTGTGTGGGTGAACAACAGATACCCGGAAGATTCCAAATCAGGCAGTGCTGTGCAGCTGGAGCATTGATTCATGATCTTAGGTCCTCCTATTCAAAACATACGCTTGTATAGCTTTATGTTCTCTCTATTTTATCGGATTCCGAAAGAAATTGTTGAAAAAAACATAAAAAAGCAGAGAAAAGGAGATGTCCCTTTCTCTGCGGCATATTACTGTGCTTCTTTTTTTGTTTCAGTCTCTATAGAAGAGGATGGTGTAATTCCCTGCTTTTGGGCCATTGCTTTGGCTGCTTTCGGCGCAAGCCAGAGCGTTGGCAGCAGAATAAGGGAGACGGGGACGGCGGTTACCACAATAAATGACTGCAGGGCGTCCACGCTGCCTTCACCGATAAACAACAGGCAGGCAGCTACGGCTCCCATAATAACCACCCAGAAAACACGAATGGCAGAATGAGGCTCCTCGCTGTCACTGACTACAATTGAAATTGTGTAGGACATAGAATCCGTCGTGGTCACAACGAAAAGAATAGTGACTAACAGAAAACAGAAAGCGATAAAGGTTCCGAGCGGCAGCTGCTGCACGATTGCCATCATTGAAGCAGGCATGCCCGATTCAAACAGGGCATCCGAAACCGAGCCCGGGTTGTTTAATTCATAAAAGATGCCCGTACCGCCAACGATGGTAAACCAGAAGTTTGTGACAAGAGGAGCGATGATAGACACGGCGAGAATCAGCTGCCGGATGGTTCTGCCCCGGGAAATTCTCGTAATGAAAATGGCCATCATCGGCCCATAGCCTAAAAACCATCCCCAGAAAAAGATCGTCCACAAACCGAGCCAATCATTGTTTCCGCGAAAGCTGCTCATCTGTGCAAATTCCTGCGTATAAACCCCGAACGATGAGATAAAGGCGTCTAAAATGAAGCCGCCCGGGCCAATAAGCAATATAAATAAAATCAGAACAATCGTAAACCATACATTGAACCGGCTCAAAAGCTGAATTCCTTTATGAATACCGGTGACAGCGGATATAGAAGCAACAGCTACAAGGCCGGCAATAATCATAAACTGTGTCGGATAATTGTTCGGGATTCCCATGAGGGTCTCAAAACCATAGCCTGCCTGGGTGCCTAAAAAGCCAATAGGTCCGATAGTGCCGGCAGCGACCGAAACGATTGAACACACATCCACGATAGTGCCAAGCGGACTGTGAACAGCAATTTTTTCCCCGAAAACCGGATAAAGAAGCGTCCGCGGACGAAGAGGCATGCCTTTATCATAATGAGCATGCATTAATACTATGGTGCTCAGTGTTCCAAGGATAGCCCAGGCGAGAAAACCCCAGTGCAGAAAGCTTTGAGCGAGCGCGGGCTGTATTGCTTCGGAGGAACTGCTTTCCAGCCCGGAAAATACCGGTGGAAGATCCATAAAATGATAAATAGGCTCCGCGGCGGCCCAGAAAACTCCGCCGCCGGCCAGCAGGGTACACATAATGATGGAAAGCCATTTAAAATAGCTGAATTCCGGTTCTGCTAAATTGCCAAGGCGTACACGTCCGTATTTCGAAAAGCCGATATAGAGTCCGATGAAAAAAGTGGCAAGTAAAAGAATCTGCCAAAAAGCTCCGAAAAAGGCAACAGCCCAGTTAAAGGTGGTCGTGACAAACTGGCCGACAGCTTCTGCGTTAATTAAAGAAAAAACGACAAATAAAATCAACAGTCCACCACTGAGAAGTGTGACCGGCCAGTCATTGTTTTTCCAATGATTTGGGGGTTGTGAAGACACAAATATTCCTACTTTCTTTTATATACGTAGTAAAGGTTTATGTGGGCAGAGAAAACGCCAGGACTGGGAAATCGATTTTCAGCAGCCCGACACAAAGAACATATCATAGTAGAACCGGTTGGTTTCGTCAATGAAAAAGGCTGTAAGTTTTTCGAAACCTGGAGGCTTTAAGGTAAAAGCCTTCTTTTAAAAAAATCATTATTCTGTATTAATACAGAGGAAATTTTAAGTGAATTATCATTTAAGAAAGAATTCCTTTTAAATTGGGCAGCATGAACCTTTCATACAAAGGTAAATAAAAATTTCAAAAAAGTATTATAAAACAGTTGACGAAAATTAGATACTGTTATAATATAGTCTCAACAAAACAAATTGTACTATAACAGAAAACGCAGCTGCATTTCAAATTTGTTTAATCTGAAGAAAAAGGAGAGAGACATATGATTCGTCAGGAAGATGTAAAGCAGATGGAAGAAGCATGGGAGAACGAGGAACGGTGGAAAGGAATTACACGCCCGTATTCAGCAGAGGATGTGTTGAAGCTTCGTGGTTCGATCAAAGTAGAATATACACTCGCTGATATGGGGGCGAATCGTCTTTGGAATTTAATGCAGGAGGATCCGTTCGTACGGGCGCTTGGGGCACTTACCGGCAATCAGGCCGTGCAGCAGGTGAAAGCAGGATTGAAAGCGATTTATTTAAGCGGCTGGCAGGTTGCCGCTGACGCAAATCTTTCCGGCCATATGTATCCGGACCAGAGCTTATATCCGGCCAACAGCGTGCCACACGTAGTACAACGTATCAATCAGGCACTGCAGCGTGCCGATCAGATTGAGCATCTTGAAGGAAATGATGAAACAAACTTTTTTGCTCCAATCGTAGCCGACGGGGAAGCAGGATTTGGCGGACGGCTGAACGTGTTCGAATTAACTAAATCGATGATCGAAGCGGGAGCCGCCGGTGTTCATTTTGAAGACCAGCTTGCCTCTGAAAAGAAATGCGGCCATCTGGGCGGAAAGGTATTGATACCGACGAGCACCGCTATCCAGAATCTCATCTCTGCAAGACTCGCAGCAGACGTAATGGGAGTGCCTACAATTATCGTGGCCAGAACCGATGCGAATGCGGCCGATCTGCTTACAAGTGACATTGACGCCTATGATCACTCATTTATCCGAAGCAACGAACGGACCGAGGAAGGCTTCTACCGTACAAATAACGGGCTGGACCAGGCGATTGCAAGAGGTCTTGCTTATGCACCGTACGCCGATCTTGTCTGGTGCGAGACCTCTGAACCAAACCTTGAGGAAGCACAGAAATTTGCAGATGCGATTCACGAAAAATTTCCGGGAAAGATGCTTGCCTATAATTGCTCGCCTTCCTTTAACTGGAAAGCAAAGCTGAGTGACGAGGAAATTGAAACCTTCCAGGAGCGGCTGGGCGAGATGGGCTACAAGTTCCAGTTTGTTACTCTGGCCGGCTTTCACGCTCTTAACAACAGTATGTTTGAACTGGCTGGCGGCTATAAGGAGCGCGGCATGGGTGCTTATTCCGAGCTTCAGCAAAAGGAATTTGCCAACGAAGACCATGGCTACACCGCAACGCGCCACCAGCGTGAGGTTGGTACAGGATACTTCGACCAGGTAGCAACTACCATTTCGAGCGGAAAATCATCCACGACTGCGATGAAGGGCTCTACAGAATCAAGTCAGTTCAGCCGGTAAATATTTAAAATCATAAGGAGGTTTTTCCAATGAGAGAAACGACGATGGAGTATCAAAGCGAAATGCCGACAATGATTTGCAGCGACTGCGGAGGCGAAATGACAGAGCATCAGGAAACACCAATGATCCAGTGCGATCACTGCTTAAGTAAAACTGAAGAATAACAGAAAAGATACGGCCGGTACCCCGCGTTACAGCAGGGCGCCGGCTTTTTTGCTGTATACATATGTAAAAGAAGTAACTGAAGGCGGGGACAAAAAAGCCTCAGGTTTTCCATACAATGGAAGGCCTGAGGCAGCGGGAAAGAAATTATTTGGTCTCTGCTTTTGAACGATTCTTAGCTTCTCTGCGTCGTCTATGCAGGATAGGCTCGGTATAGCCGTTTGGCTGATTGTACCCCTGGAATACTAAATCGCATGCGGCCTGAAAGGCGGTTGACTGTTCAAAGTCCGGGCTCATCGGGCGGTATTCGGGGTCCTGGGCGTTTTGTTCATCTACAACAGCGGCCATTCGTTTGAATGTATCCATTACCTGCTGCCTGGAGCAAATGTGATGGTGAAGCCAGTTGGCAATATGCTGGCTGGAGATGCGAAGCGTTGCCCGATCTTCCATAAGAGCAACGTTGTTGATGTCAGGCACTTTAGAGCACCCGATGCCAAGCTCCACCCAGCGTACAACATATCCAAGAATGCCCTGAGCGTTATTATCGAGTTCCTCCTGTACCTCAGCGGATGACCAGTCGGCACTAGGGGCAGTGGGTATAGTTAAAATAGAATCAAGATGGGATTCGGATATCTGCTTTAAATCTTTTTGAACCTCCGGGACATCGACCTGGTGATAATGGAGAGCATGCAGCGTGGCGGCCGTTGGTGACGGCACCCATGCGGTGGAGGCCCCGGCTTTTAACTGTCCATCTTTTTGATCCATCATCGCTGCCAACTGCTCGGGCATCGCCCACATACCTTTACCGATCTGGGCACGCTGTTCGAAGCCGGCGGCAAGTCCAGTCTGTACGTTTGATTTTTCGTAGCTTCCGAGCCAGACAGAGGTTTTCATTTCGCCTTTCCGGATCATCGGCCCTGCCTCCATGGAGGTGTGAATTTCATCACCGGTCCGGTCCAGAAAGCCTGTGTTAATGAACATTACCCGGTCTTTTACTTCCTTGATGCATGCTTTCAGGTTAATCGTTGTTCTTCGTTCCTCGTCCATAACGCCTATTTTTAAGGTATGGCGTTCCAGGTGGAGCATGTCTTCAATACGGTCAAACAGTTTGTTTGCAAAGGCAGCTTCTTTAGAACCGTGCATTTTTGGCTTTACAATATAGATGGAACCTTCGCGGGAATTTTTGTGTTTTCCGTTCCCAAGCAGGTCATGTTTGGCGATAAGACTTGTAATAACACCGTCCATAATACCTTCAGGAATTTCTTCTTCCTTTTCATTTAATATGGCGTCGGTAGTCATCAAATGACCGACGTTCCGGTTCAGCATCAGAGAACGACCTGACAGAGTAAATTCTTCGCCTGCAGGAGAGGTGTAGCTGCGATCCGGATTCATAATGCGTGTCACTGTTTTATCGCCTTTTTGAAACTGGGCGTTAATATCTCCTTTAATGAGACCGAGCCAGTTGCGGTAAACCAGTGTTTTATCTTCAGCATCTACAGCAGCTACAGAATCCTCGCAATCCATAATGGTCGTAAGCGCAGATTCAACGACTACATCCTTTACCCCGGCTGGATCGGTCCTGCCAATCGGGTGGCCGTAATCAATTTGAATTTCGATGTGCAGCCGGTGATGCTTTAAAAGAACAGCTACCGGCTGGGCACTCGCTCCCTGGTAACCTGCAAATTGTTCAGGATATTGAAGCTGATCCTTGCTGCCATCCTGGAAAGAAACCTCGAGGCGGCCATTTTCGATCGAGTAGCTGGTGGCACTCTTGTGGGAATGGCTCTGCAGAGGAAAGTATTCATCTAAAAATTGTTTGGCATAAGCAACGACTTTTTCTCCGCGTACGGGGTTATAGGCTTTCTGCTGCTCCGCCCCGCCTTCGTCATTGATGATATCGCTTCCATATAAAGAGTCGTAAAGACTCCCCCAACGGGCGTTGGCAGCATTAATGGCGAACCGTTCATTGCTGATGGGAACGACAAGCTGCGGCCCGGCCTGCATGGATATTTCTTCGTCCGTTTGCTCAGTCGCAATTTGAAAATCGCCCGGCCCTGGTTCAAGGTAGCCGATGCTTTCGAGAAACGTCCGGTACTGATCCGGGTCCCACCGTGAGTGAGCCTGGTGCCATTCATGAATCTGATTCTGCAGGTTGTCCCTCGTGTGCAGAAGCACTTCGTTTTCAGGAGTCAAATCGTGAACAATCTGTCCGAAGTCCTGCCAAAATTGTTTTTGTTCCAAACCGGAACCGGGAAGCACTTCTTCGTTAATAAATTGATATAAAGAAGGGTGCACATGAAGGCTGCCTGCTGATCGATATGTCGTCATACTATTCCTCCTTTAAAGTAAGGGAACAGAAAAAAGCTGCTCCCAGGATATACTATCATTGTATTATAACAGTTATGAAAATATCAATACTGTTATATAAAATTATAAACTTCGTCAAATGAAATTTTCTTTAGTATAGTGGAAGCGTTGTGAATTAAAGTTAAGAAAGGAAGAGAAAATGACACCGCAAATAGTGCAATTCCTTGTTACGGCTCACCTTTCATTGATAGCCCTCCTGCTCGTGTTGTTTGTTTCTGCGAATATCTTTTATCAGACAGGAAGAAACAAATTTGCTTTAGGAGTACATTACACACTCCGGGGCGCATATTTGCCGGGACTAATTTCTGGCGGGCTGCTCATAGGACTGACGCCGGATTTTCCTGCTATATTTTTAAAAGCTGCTTCAGGACTGTTAACACTTATTTTTATGGAAATTCATCTCAATCATATTATTGGCAATGAACACCGCCCCAGGTTCGCTTTTCTAACGTATTCTATGATTGTGTTCACGATCGTATTAGGCGTAGTGTTTCCCGTTGGAATATCTGTTATGGAGTAAAGCCAGAATAATCAGCTCTTATGCTGACACTTGAGAATTGATGGCGAAATGAGGTGTACATGAGCAGGGAAACGGGATAGAATAACTAACGTATGCAGAAAATGTAAAATTGTATGCGAATGCACGGTTATCTCAAGCAGAAAGGTGTGCCTTATATATGATTCAAAATCCAAAAGGAAAAGAGCGGATCGGGCTGGCGTTAATTCTTAGTATGCTTGCGATCCTTGGACCGCTCAATATTGATATGTACCTGCCAAGCTTCCCGGGAATAGCGGCAGATTTGAACGCCCGCGCTTCGATGGTGCAGCTTAGTTTAACTGCCTGTCTTGTAGGGCTTGCAGTTGGTCAGGTGATTGTCGGGCCGATTAGTGATGCGAAGGGAAGAAGAAAGCCGCTGCTGGTTTCTATCACGTTGTTTGCGGCTGCCTCGTTTATTTGTGCAATCGCACCGAATATATACATATTGATTGCTGCGCGGCTGCTGCAGGGCTTAACCGCTTCTGCCGGTATTGTCGTTTCACGGGCGGTCGTAAGGGACATTTTCAGCGGCCGGGAGCTGACTAAGTTCTTTTCCTTATTGATGGTTATTAATGCTATCGCCCCGATGGCAGCACCGATGATCGGGGGAGCTATTTTGCTTCTTCCGTTTTCAAACTGGTCGACAATTTTTCTTTTTCTGGCGTTCGTTGGGCTTGCCATCGTCGTTACGATTGGTTTTCGGCTCGAGGAGACCCTTCCGGAGGAAAGAAGGACGCCTAGTTCACTCAAATATACGATCCGCACTATTGGTGATCTGTGGAAGGATCGTTCTTTTATAGGCTATGCCTTAACGCTTGGCTTCGTGCACGGCGGCAGCTTTGCTTACGTTTCCGGCACGCCATTTGTGTATCAGGAGATCTACGGGGTTTCTGCCCAGGTATTCAGTGTGTTATTTGGCATCAACGGTCTGGCGATTATCACCGGCAGCTTTTTAATCGGCCGGCTGGCAGGCATTATTGCTGAACGCAAACTGCTGCGCACGGCTGTAATCACGGCGGTGAGCGCGAGTTCTTTTCTTCTCGTGATGACAATCATTGAAGGACCGCTTGCGCTGCTTGTCATTCCCATCTTCATTTATATGACAGCGATGGGTATGGTGCTGACAAGCTCGTTTACACTGGCGATTGCCAAACAGGGCCACCGGGCAGGGAGTGCAAGTGCGCTGCTCGGCATGCTTCCGCTCCTGATTGGTTCGATAGTTTCCCCACTTGCCGGTATTGATGAAACAACGGCTGTTCCGATGGGGTTTATTATGTTTATTACGACTGTTTTTGGACTCACAGCCTTCAGTACACTCAGTGAACGTCCGCAAAAAGAATAAAATTAAGCCGGCACGCTGTTTTATTTAGCGTGCCGGCTTTTATATCAGGCGCCTTTTAGGATTGAATGTTTTTTAATTTATCCGGTGTTACATCGTTACCTTCCGGGTCCTGCACGGTGGTGGTAAGCAGAGTCGCTTCCATTGATCCGCGGATCATCTGAAGGTACTCTTCACGAAGCTGCTTTTGCTCCTGCTGCTCTTGTACAGTCAGTCCCTGATTCACCTTTTTTCTCGCCAGTTCATTAATGCGAGGAAGCGTTGCGATCATGTGAATTCCCCTTTCTTTTTATACCCATACATGTATATGGTATAAAAATAGTATAGCAGAAGCCTGCTGCATATGCAAGTCGAAGCAGCAGGCGGTCTTTAATGCTTCAATTCCTGAAATTTAGTGACGGCTTCCACACGGTTGCTTACTTCAAGCTTATCGAAAATAACTGAAATATAGTTTCTTACAGTACCGTTGGTAAGGGAAAGCTGCCGGGCGATGGCTGTAGTGCTTTTCCCCTCTGCGATTAAAGCGAGCACTTCTTCTTCCCGTTTAGTAAGGGCAGCGCCAGTGTTATAGGCAAGATCCACTAAATCAGGGGAATAGACTTTTCTGCCGCTCATAATAATGCGGATAGACTGAGCCAACTCTTCACTCGGGCTGTCCTTCAAAAGATAGCCGCTGATTCCCGCTTTTCGGGCCCGTTCAAAATAACCGGTACGGGCGAAGGTGGTGAGAATAATAATTTTGCACGTGCTTTCCTTTAGTTCCTCTGCAGCCTCTAACCCGCTTTTTACCGGCATTTCAATATCCATAATGCATATATCCGGCTGTTCTTTATCAATAAGGCTCAAAGCCTCCTGCCCGTTCTCTGCTTTACCTACTACTTCCATATCTTCCTCTAAATCAAGAAGAGAACCAAGCGCTCCTAAAAGCATCTGCTGATCCTCCACGATCACTATTCTTATCATTGCTGACGGCTCCTTCATTTAATTTGCTGAACCACGAGGGGGACTTGAATATCAAGCTTTGTACCTCCTGAAGAATAATAATTAAACTGGCCGTTGATGAACCCGAGGCGCTCCTTAATACCCTGCAGGCCGCTTTCGGACCAGGATTTCTGATCAGAGGACATGCCTTTGCCGTCATCCTCGACTGTAAGGGAAAGGCTGGTGGTTGATTGATCGATCGTAATATAACAGTTTGCTGCTTCACTGTGTTTGACAACGTTAGTTACAGCTTCCTTTAAACACATGCTGAGCACGTTCTCAATGAGAGGCGGAGCTTCGTTAAAGCTGGCGCTTCCCGTTACATGAAGAGTAATACCGGCGGCCTGAAGAATCTCTTCCACACGCAGGAGCTCGTCGTTCAGTTTTGCACCTTTCATGTCTGAAACAAGCTCCCGCACTTCTTTTAAGGCGGTGCGTGCAGTCTGATGAATGTCTGTTAATTCCGCCTGGGTCCGTTCAGGTTTAGTATCTATTAATTTTCCTGCGAGTTCACTTTTTAAACCGATCAGAGAGAGCTTCTGTCCAAGAGTATCATGCAGGTCTCTGGCAATCCGCTGCCTCTCTTCAAGAACCACGAGCTGGGAAATGCGTTGGTTAGCCTCGTGAAGCTCAATTTCGAGCTTTTCGCGCTTGTTCCGGTTGTAGATGTTAAAAGGAAGAAGAATGACGCCGATAACACTGATCGCAATAAAGGGAAGCTGCATCATGAATAGTTCATTTTGAACGTAAAAGCCTATAATAACAGCGGTCAGGGTAGTAATAAGGTGGAGAACGTATAAAGTGATGAAACCGGCTTTATGCTGGATATTACCGATAAAGAAAGCTAAAAACAGGGAAAAATAAACATAACCGAAATAAAGGGTCATTCCGATGCTGATCAGCATTTCAATGCTCACAGATAGATAAACCGTCCAGCCCTTTTTAATGAAGGATAAACGATAGGTTGTAAAGAACAGAAGAATCATAAAGACGCCGAGGATAATTTCAAAGTAGGTAGCAGAGCGGATAATAAAATAAAATGGCAGCAAACAGAAAATGATCCAGGCATACAGGCTGAGGCCTGTGCTTTTTGGGAATATATCGAACCAGTTCTGCATAAACAGGCTCCTTTTTCATGAGGCATATCATTTCTTTATATTAAGTATAACAAACCCCTCTCTGTAACAGAGAAGGGTTTGATTTTAAGACTTTTTATCCGCCGGTGCTGAAGAGGCTCTAGAAGCCTCTGCCTGTCTTTTGCTTCGGATGTTTGCTTCCTTAAAGCTGACAAACGTTTTGTTTGTTTCATCGTACAAACGGAACTTAATGGATGTGAGGCTTGTACCAAGAGTAATCTTTGTAGCCTGCTGCAACGGTTCAATGTTTTCGTGGGTTTTTGCCAAATTATAGTTCGGTACACGCGGGCTGAGGTGATGCACGTGATGGTAGCCGATATTGCCGGTAATCCACTGAAGCACTTTTGGAAGCTCGTAGTAAGAGCTTCCGTCTACTGCAGCTTTTACAAAGTCCCATTTGTCTTCGTTTTCAAAGTAGGAGTCTTCAAACGTGTGTTGGACATAAAATAACCAGATGCCGAGAAACCCTGCTGTGAAAAGCATAGGAATCTGAATGGTGAAAAAGGCAGCCCAGCCGACAAGCCAGATTAACAAAGCGTAAATAACTACAATAGAAATATTGGTGAAATACGTGTTCAGGCGTTCTTTTCGTTTGGCACCTTTACGGTTGAAGCGGTTCTCAACAAGAAACAGGTAAAACGGACCTAAAAAGAAAAGCACGAACGGGTTGCGGTACAAGCGGTAGCTGAGTCTGAGCCATTTGCTGGCGTTTTGGTACTCCTCGACGGTCATGACCCAAACATCTCCGGTACCCCGTTTGTCGAGGTTGCCGCTGGTGGAGTGGTGCATCATATGGCTTCTTTTCCATTTTGCGTAAGAGAAGTGAGTAATGATTCCGGTTAACGTGCCAATCCGGTCATTCGCTTTACTGCTTTTGAAAAATGAACCATGGGTGCAGTCGTGAAAGATGATGAACGTACGAACGACAAAGCCTCCAGCGATAATGGCGAGGGCAACAGTGATAAAAGGAGAGATGGAGTAAGCTGCGTATGCAAGCGCCCAAAGGGCTAAGAAAGGAAGAATGGAGTTGCATAGCTGAATAATACTTGCTTTATGGTCAGAATGTGCGTAAGGGGCAGCACTTTTTTTCAATTGCATTTGTTCTTGTCTGCTCATGGTTAATCGCTCCCTGCTTTATGGGGTGTGTCTCTATTAATAGAATATAAAATTTTGACTCCGTCTGTAAGTCATAGACGTCAGGGAGAAAAAATGACAAATGTCATATACGGGCTGAATGAAGAGGCAGGAAATGAAATATGTATAAAATCGGTCATCGCATATATAGTTTTGCCTTGCTTAAATAATTGGCAGAGCAAAGCCTCTGAACATTTTAGAAGCTCAGAGGCTTGTGTTTTATAAAGCGTAGTTTGTCCGCAGTGCATGGGTCAGCTCGGAAACGATATCAATGTCTTTAAAGCTGATGCCAAGCTGGACAGCCGTCTGGGCCATCTCCGGGCGCATGCCGCACAGTGTAGTTTCCACCCCGACCAGCTTTAAGGCGGTGGCAAGCTGCATGATGCGCTGGGCAACGAATGTGGTGATGTCACGAACACCGGAAAGGTCAATATACAGACGTGTTAATTCGCTCTCGGTGCATTGCTTTAACGTATGCTCCACAATAACCTGTCCCCGTTGTTCATCGATATGGCCAATAAGCGGAAGGAGGCCGGTTTTCTTTTGAATCAAAATGATTGGGGAGGAAAGCTCCAGGATCATTGCCTCTTTCAGCTGCATCTGTTCGTTCATATGATAAATGGCTTCCTTCGTGAACGCCCGCCCGGCGTAATCGAAAGCCTGGAGTGCTTTGCGCTGCCAGTCGAGCACGTGATCGATGGGAATTGATTCCTCATATTGATGAACAAACAGGCGGATCTGTTCTAAAATGGCGTTGCGGTAATAGGTGAACTCTTCCTGAATGGTCAGCATTGGCTGCCACATTTCTTTATTTTCTTCCACGATGTCACTGATTTTTTCTTCAAAATGCTCGTAAAACTGGGTTTCTTCCTCCCGAAATACATGAATAAGCTCCTGGGCAAACACTTTTTTCATTTCTTCGAGCTTTTGACCTGTATAATCGTCGGAAGAGTGATCGGGAAAAGAATCGGCAGACCATGTGCCGCGCATCGTATCTATATGTTCAATCAAATAATCGTATAAGGAGCCGTCAGCTTTTTCCTGATTAAATTGCACGGTCGTTTTCCTCCAAAATGAGAGTATGGTGCGGATTGGTCTAATTATAGATCCTGGAAGGAAAAGTCACAAGCTTTTTATCCGTATTCATACCACATGATCCCCATTGTCTCAGCCCCGCCGTGAACACCGATCACCGGGCTGAGAGGGCAAAGGTGAATCGTGAGGCCGGGGGAGAGGTCCTGCAGCTCTGTTTTCCATGTCTCTGCTTTTTCCTTCGTTGTCGTATAAATAATACTCATGTCCTCGACCTGATAGGAGGCTATGGCTTCTTTAGCAATTTGCAGCAGCCGGCTTTCCGCCCGCTTCCAGGTACGGATTTTCTCAAAAGGAACAATCTGGCCGCTATCAAAGGTAAGAAGAGGATGAATCTTCAAAAGTGTGCCAAGAATCAGCTTCCCGCGGGAGATTCTCCCGCCTTTATGTGCCTGTTCGAGGCTTCCGAGCAGCAGGTAGCCTCTGGCATGTCCTGCCATTTGTGTTAACCGCTGCTGTATTTCCTCCGGCGCCAACCCTTCGTCTGCTAATTGCGAGCCTCTCGTCAGCAGCGGGCGGATGCTGCCGGCGCCCATCCTCGAATCCACAGTGAAGAGCGGAAATGCGGTCATATCTGCCGCAAGCTGGGCTGTCTGAAGAGTACCGCTTAAATGACTGCTGATATGTATGGCAATTCCTGCATCATAAGAATCCTTCAGCTGTTCAAACAGTTCAGAAAAACTGCCGACAGATGGCTGGCTGGTCGTAGGGAAAACTTCTTCATGCGGCAGCCGCTCATAAAATTCATCCGTCGTAATTTCAATATTTTCTTTATAGCTTTCATTTTCAAACACAACAGATAAGGGAACAATATGAATATTATATTTTGCGGCCGTTTCTGCATCGATAGAACTGGTACTGTCTGTGATCCAGGCTATGCGCTGTGTCATCATCCACCTCTTTTTTTATGTTAATTTGACAACGTTTTCACCGGTATTGAATATATTATCACATTTCTGGGAGGGAATTCGAATGAAACCCTGCAGGATCCACATAAAAACTATGATAAAGAAAAACATGTCCGGGTCCGTGCTGGGACCAGAACATGTTTTAGTTAAAAAACAGCGCAATGAGAGAATATCCAATTACGACGGTGAACAGAATCGTCATATGGTTCAGCGAAAAAATAAACATAGTAGTTGCCCATTTTTTGCTGTCCATCCGCTGGTAGCATATGAAGCTTGCTGCAAGCCAGGCTGCGCTTAAGACGAAGGATACGCCAACAATAAAGCTGCTGACAGGAAGGAAAAGAAAGCTCGAGAGGGTTAACAGAACAAGGTATACGTTTGTCTGGATATAGGTCCGCCGGTTTCCTTTGATAACAGGAAGCATTGGGATATTTGCTGCTTTGTATTCGTCATGTCTGCGTATAGCGATGGCATAGAAGTGCGGCATCTGCCATAAAACCATAATAACGAAAAGGCCGAGAGCTGCCGGATGGAAAAAGTCATTGGAAATAGCTGCCCAGCCGATAAGCGGGGGCACTGCTCCGGAAATACTTCCAATCTCTGTATTGTAGATCGTGCGCCTCTTGCTCCACATTGTATATGGAACAACGTAAAAGAATAAGCCTGTGAATCCGAAGAAGGCTGCGAGCGGTGAAGCTGCATATAAGAAGCCTAAGCCTGCAAGTGTCATAACAATTCCCAGTATAAGTGCATTTTTCAGCTGCATCCGGCCAGTTGCCGTAGGGCGGTTCTTCGTCCGGTCCATGATCTTATCAATGTCGCGGTCGTATAAGTTGTTAAACGTGCCGGCAGCGCCGATAACAAGACCTGAGCCAAGCGTGGCAAGGACTATCGCTCCGATTTTTTCGGAAAAAGCGATGTTGTGAATATATAAAGCAAGGGTAATCCCTGCAAACATAACGATTAAATTGGATTTGATAATCCCGGTTTTAATCGTTTCCGCCAGTACTTTACGAAGTGCCTGTTTCGGGGCAGCGAGGGATCCTTGTTGAACCGTGCGTTCGATATTTTCCGATTTCATTTTATTCCCCCCAACCGTGTTCATCCGATACTAATGTATCACATATGTCGTGAAATTTAGAGATATTGATAAAAAAGTTCGCTATCTTGTCAATTGTTTGTGAACGATTCATGACAAATCATTATATATATGTACTGCGTACCTTTAGCAAACAAAATTATACTCTCACATTAACTGCTTGTTGGCAAGTGTTACTTCCCTTCTGTTCCGGGCAAAGGACTCCATGAAAATGCTGTTGTGTGCGCTTATTCCGGACTGACCGTACAAAAGCCGTCCGGCGGGGGACGGCATGAGTATCAGCTGCTTTTTGTTTTTAATTCATGGAGCATCTCATGCACAGCGTGGGCGACGCCGTGTTCAGTATTCGTTTTTGTAGAAAAACCGGACGCCTTTTTAACCTCCGGGACGGCATTTCCCATGGCAACGCTCCGGCCGGCCATTTGGAGCATATTTAAATCGTTAAAGTTATCCCCGAGAGCCATAACGTCTTCAAGGGAGATTCCGCGCCCAAGCGCGAACTCCTGAAGGGCAAAGCCTTTTTGGGCACGTACGTGATTTAATTCAAGGTTACCCATGCCCGAAGAAGTAAGAGCGAGCTCGTTATCATCCCGGAGCTCGTGTTTCATCTGTTCGAGCACGGAAGCCTCTGAAGAAAAGGCGAGCATTTTATACACATCGAGCTCCTCGTCATCGATTACTGAAAAGAAATCGTCTGCGAACTGGAAATTTTCATCCTGAAGCCGGCGCTCAGCATACTGTTTTGCTGCAGCTGTCGTCAGCTCGGGGTGCGCGGTCTGCAGCATTCCCACAACGACACTCATATATGCTTCCCTTGAAGGGGCGAAAATTCCCTGGCTGGTAAACAGTTCAATATAAGAACCGGCAGCGTGATGCACGGTTAAAATTCGTTCGCAGGAGCTTTCTGTAATTGGAGCAGAACGCTGTATTTCTTTTCGGTTTTTGTAGGTGACTGCCCCGTTCATGCTGATGATTGGGTAGGAAAGACCGGCGGACGCCAATGGTCTGTGTGCTGCTTCGTAGGTTCTCCCTGTGGCGATCACAATATCAATGCCATGTGCCGAAGCAGCCTGAAGGGCTTCGGCGTTTTCTTTGCTGATTTCTCCGTTCTGATCCAGCAATGTTCCGTCCATATCCGTTGCAATTAGTTTCATTTCTTCTCCTCCGATATGCTCCAGGTCTGTTGATCCGTCTTCATTATTACCTTCTATTATCGAACAATTTATCTAAGTCATCAACTTTTTTGTTTTCAGCATGAAATCTGGAACCATAAAAACATCGACAGCTTATCTTACAAGGTGATTGAAGAATTCGTAAGGTTTCTACAAACTAATAGTAGCTTATGAAAATTTCGGAAAACATATTTCGCTCTGCGGGAGGGCGGTTTCTAACATGAAAAAACAGCATGTAGTCATTATAGGAGGAGGGCTTGCTTCGATCCGTTTAATGGAGCAGCTGCGTGAGCGGGCGGCCCGGGTGCATATTTCTATTTTCAGTAAAGAAAAAACGCTCCCATACAATCGGATCCAGCTTTCATCCTATTTAAATGGAGAAATAACAGAGGGCGACTTAACGACCTATACAGATAAATGGTTCCGCCGGAATAATATATCCTTTCATCCTGGAGAACCGGTTCGGCATGTGTTGAAAGAAGAAAAAAAAATCGTTACGGCTGGCGGAGAACACTCATACGATCATTTAGTCTTCGCTACAGGATCATCGCCGCTCATCCCCCCGGTGGAAGGAGTGGAAAAAGAGGGAGTATTTCCTTTTCGCACGCTTGAAGACTGCCGCAGGCTTGTAGAAGCAGCTGAGCGTAAACGCCGTATTCTAGTCATTGGCGGAGGTCTGCTCGGGCTTGAAGCGGCTAATGGATTGAGCCGCTTCGATGCAGAAGTGACTGTCATACAGCGGGCGGATAACATTATGGACCGCCAGCTTGATCGTCAGTCTGCAGCCATGCTGCAGGGAAAACTGGAAAGGCGCGGAGTGAAATTTTTGCTGAGTAAAGACGTTACTTCTATTTTGGGCCTACGGAAGGTATCAGGAATTGCTTTTGGGGACGGGACACATATCGAAGCAGATATGGTGGTATTTGCAATCGGTATTCGGCCGCAGCTGAAGCTTGCAGAGGCATCCGGTATTGAAACGAACCGCGGGATAATTGTGAACGATCAAATGGAGACGAGTGACAAGCACATATACGCAATTGGCGAATGTATAGAACATGATGGCCGGACATATGGTCTGGTACAGCCGGTGAACGAACAGGCGGAGGTGCTGGCCAGGTGTTTAAGCGGCGAGCATAAAGCCTACTATAAAGGGTCAAGTACTTCGGCAAAGCTGAAAATATCCGGGGTGGAGTTGTTTTCTGTCGGCTCTCTGATAGAGGATGAATCCACAAAATCATGGGTGCTTCATGATGAGGAGAATGAGCTTTATAAAAAAATTGTTTTTCGCCATAGAACGGTCCAGGGAGCTGTGCTTTACGGCAATACGACCAACAGCGATCTGTTAAAGAGCCTGGTAATGACGGACAAACCAATCAACGCTTCGGAGAAAAAACAGCTGCTGTCAGCAAGTAGCGAGCCGGCCGGCTTTCTACTGGAAATGCCGGGATCTGACACAGTGTGTGCCTGTAATAATGTAAATAAAAATACCATTATCCAGGCTGTTCAGGAGAAAGAACTTACCACGCTGGATGAAGTGAAAACCTGTACGGGAGCTTCCACCTCCTGCGGGGGCTGCAGCAGCATGGCAGAGGGATTGCTGAAGCTTGCCTGTGAAGGGAAGGTAGAAGCAGAAAACAAGGCAGAGGCGCTGTGCGGGTGCACGGGGCTGGACCATCCTACGTTGATTAACCGGCTGATGGAAGTAAAACCGTCGACGCCGGAACAAGCGATGGAGTCGTTAAACTGGAAAACGCCCGAAGGCTGTGAAATGTGCCGGCCTGCCATTGCGTACTATCTATATATGATTCAAATGAAGCAGGGGGAGCTTTCAAGCAATGAAACGCTGCCGTTCACATATTCGCCGTACATTTCCCTGGAGACGGATGGCACCTATACTCTGCAGCCGATCATGAAAGCAGGAATTATACCTCCTGATCTGATCAAAAATTTAAATGCCGTTATCGAAAAATACCAGTTGAGCTATTTTCACATTACAGCGGGTGGACGTATACAGCTTCCTTATGTAGAAGACGAAGATGTGGTGGAGGTATGTGACAGCCTGGATATTCCTCTACTTAACTTTCCAGGTTTTCAAATGACGGCCGTACAGAGTGTATTCAAAGACCGGATCCGGGAGCGTCACAATCCCGGAATGGTACCGTACGCTCTGGAGCTCGAGGAACCTGTGGAAGCTGTTCCTTTTCCCGATACGCTCCGTTTTGTCATGCTGGAGGGCTTTTCAATTCTTGAAGGAAATCACGTTGACGCCGGCCTGCTTAAAATGGAAGACAAGTGGGAGTTTCATATTCATTTTGAGGGAAAGTCCGTGTTGCTGTTTTCAGCTCCCACCTTTATGGAGATAAAAGAGTACATTTGGGCGCTTCTTCAATATTACCGGGAAACAGCGTTTTTTAAGGAATCATTTGCCGGATGGTGCGGGCGTATGACCATCATTCATATACGGGAAGGGTTGTTTGCTCCGGAAACAAGAGAGCAGCTGCTCCACCAGTTAAGTGTCTGTTTGAAGAAGCCGCTGCCGTATCATTTTTCGATTCCAGAAGGGAGTACAGTTCATGAATGATTTCGGATCCAATTACGGACAAACGATAGAGCCGGCGGTGCTCGAAGAAAACCGGCATCAGGCTCAGTGCCCTTTCTGCAGTATGCAGTGTAAAAAGGAAGTAGTAGAGCAGATCACTACAAAAGGCATTAAATATAAAACGGTTGGTGTGGATAACCCCACCACGCACGGCCGGCTGTGTGTCAAGGGTCACTCCGCCTACCAGCACGTGATTCATGAAGGCCGGATTACGATGCCGATGAAAAAAGTGAACGGCCGGTTTAAGTCCATTGAATGGGATGAAGCGCTGGACATTATTGGACAGAGGACAAAGGAAATCCAGGAGAACTCCGGTAACAATGCTTTATCGGTATACGGCGGAGGCTCGCTTACGAATGAAGAATCCTATCTGCTCGGCAAATTTGCCCGTGTTGGGCTGCAGACAAAATACATTGATTACAACGGCCGGTTCTGTATGTCTTCTGCTGCCTCGGCGGCAACAAAGACGTTCGGGGTCGACCGCGGTTTTACCAACGGCATTGAGGAAATTCCAAACGCAAAATGCATTATACTCGCCGGTACTAATATTGCAGAATGTCAGCCGACCATTATGCCGTATTTTGAACAGGCGAAGCAGAACGGAGCCTTTATTATTGTGATCGATCCGAGGGTGACCGAAACAGCTAAAATGGCAGACCTGCATCTGCAGCTGAAGCCCGGGGAGGACTGGTCTTTGACGACCGCGCTTTTAAAAGTGATTTTTGATAAAAACCTGCAGAATAAAGAATTTCTGCAGAAACGCACAGAAGGTGCTGAAGAGCTTGAAGCTTACGTGCGCCAGTACAGCGTAGAGGAGCTTGCAAAACGGGCCGATGTGCCCCGCGGTGATATTGAGCAGGCGGCCACGATCTTCGCTGAAGCCGATACGGGCATGGTATTTACTGCGCGGGGAGTGGAGCAGCAGATTGACGGGCACCAGGCTGTCCGCCATTTTATTAATTTAGCGCTGATCTGCGGCCACATCGGTAAGCCAGGTGCAGGATACGGAGCGATTACGGGTCAGGCAAACGGTCAGGGAGGCCGGGAACACGGCCAAAAATCCGACCAGCTTCCCGGGTACCGCTCGATTGAAGATCCAAAAGCCAGGGAGCATATGGCTGCGGTTTGGAATGTGAAGGAGAAGGATTTGCCCGGAAAAGGTGTCTCCGCCTACGAAATGATGCAGAAAACGCAGAAAGGCGAAATTAAAGGGATGTTTTTAGTAGGGTCCAATCCTATCGCTTCCAACCCGAACGCCTCTATTGTGAAGCAGGGGCTGGAGGCGCTTGATTTTTTAGTGGTCGTCGATTTATTTATTTCAGAAACGGCCGAATACGCCGATCTGGTTCTCCCGTCGACCGCTTATATTGAAGATGAAGGAACGCTTACGAATATGGAAGGACGGGTGACCTGGAGGCAGGGAGACCGTCCGGCACCCGGCCAGGCTAAGCACGACTGGGAGATTTTATCGCTGATTGCTTCGCGTCTTGGCAAAGAAAAATGGTTCAGCTACCGCTCGGCAGAAGAAGTTTTCGAAGAACTGCGATTTGCTTCAAAGGGAGGGCCGGCTGATTATTACGGCATTACGTATGAACGGATTAAAAGGGAAAACGGCGTTTTCTGGCCGTGCCCTTCTCCGGAAGAAACAGGAAAGCAGCGTCTTTTTGATGACTCTTTTGTACACGATAGCGGTAGAGCCCGCTGCTTTACTCCGGAAAACGGTAAAGAAATTATTAAAGAACGACTGTCGGAGGCGCGACCGCTGTATTTAACGACTGGCAGAGTTATGTCGCATTACCTGACCGGGGTTCAGACAGGAAAAAGCGCCAAATTAAATGCCCGTTATTTTGAATCATTCGTCGAAATTCATCCAGAGACAGCAGAAAAGTACGGAATTAAGGAAAACGACCTTGTTACCCTGGAATCTCTGCAGGGCTCTATTGTGGTTAGAAATCAATGGTCGGAAAACATCCGTAAGGATACCATCTTCGTGCCTTTTCACTGGGCAGGCAAACAGAATGTGAACCGGCTGATTGCCGGTACGCTGGATCCAGTGTGCCAGATGCCGGGGTTTAAGCTGGCGGCAGTCTCGATGAAGCCGGCAGAAGCCCAAAAACAAAAAGCATAATAGATACAACGAACGCTGCCGGGATCGGCAGTGTTCTTTTTTGTGCCGGGAGAGTGTCTATTGAATAAATAAAAAACCAGCCCCCGTACCGGTTATGAACGGCACGGGGGCTGGTCGGGGGTTGTGGCTGACATGGCAGGCAGTGGCCTCTGCAGCCCGCGGAGCGTTTATCCCTATAGAGAAACGCTCCGCGAGCCGGCCTGGTAAACCAGGACCGGGCCCTCACTCAGCGGTCTTTATCAGAAACCTGGCTGGCGTAGGAAACGGCTTCCTTCGAGCGGAGGGCTGCTCCTTTTGCTTTTTCTTTAAGCAGCTGATCCTCCTTCGAGAGGTAGTAGTCGTCAGCAAAGGAATGTTCCGGTTCTTCGAGTGTGAAATAGCATATGATAAAGCTTACGAAAGCCCCTCCGGCCAGAATGAAGAAAAACTGGCTCGGGGTGACGAACGTATAAAGCGTTAAATATACACTTGCGCCGATGCTTCCATACGCTCCGGTCATACCGGCCACCTGCCCGGTAACCCGTTTTTTCACCATTGGCACCATTGCGAAGGTGGCACCTTCGCCTCCCTGCACAAATAGCGAAGTAAGGACTGTCATGAGAACAGCCAGAATAACCGGCCAGCCGGAATTGATCATGCCCATGCCGCACATGCCGATCACGATGCCGAACATATAAACGAGCATCACCTTGCGCCGGCTTCCAAGACGGTCGGATAGGACGCCGCCGAGCGGGCGGGCAAGCAGGTTCACGAAGGCAAATGAAGCTGCAATAAGACCGGCTGTGGACGGTGTAAGGGAGAAGGTGAGCTGAAAGAACATAGGGAGCATCGATACAATTGCGAGCTCTGCGCCGAAATTGGCGAAATAAGTACTGTTTAGCGCTCCAACGTTTTTGAAGTTGTATTGATCGTCTTTTGCTATGCCTTGTTTAATAATAGGAACGTTTACTTTGACGATCATATAGATCTGGTAAATCAATACGACACCTACAGCTATGAAAATGCCGTATACAATAGATGTGGAAATAAAGCCCATATCGAAGACTCTCCAGGCACTAAGAGCTACGGCACCGCCGACAGGTATAGTCCAAAACATCAGTTGAGCCATGTCTTTCCATGAGCTCACTTCCATGGCACCGGAACGCTTCGGTTTAATAAGTGTGTGGCCTTCCGGTGTGTCGCGCACATTTAAGTAGAAAACAATACCATAAATAAAGCAGACAACCCCGGTGAAAGCGACCGCATATCTCCAGCTGTCATCGCCTCCGATAAGGGTAATGGCGAGCCACGGAAGTATAATAGCCCCCGCTGCTGAACCAAAATTGCCCCATCCGCCGTAAATCCCTTCAGCAAAGCCCACGTGCTTGGGCGGGAACCATTCTGCGATCATGCGGATACCGACGACAAAGCTTGCGCCAATACTCCCGAGTACGAGCCGGCTAATGGAAAGCTGCGCCCAGGTGCTGCCGAAGGCAAAGATAAATGTAGGCACTGCCATAATAATCAACAGTGTAGAAAAGACGACCCGCGGACCGAAGCGGTCGAGGAGTGAGCCGATAATGATCCGGGCCGGAATAGTCAGGGCTACGTTCATAATCCCGAGGGCGGCGATATGTTCAGTTGTGAGCCATCCAAGGTCAGCCATCATAGTGGTCGCAAGCGGAGCCATGTTGTACCAGGCGAAAAATGAGATGAAGAACGCAAACCAACAGAAGTGAAGAATTTTAATGCGTTCATCCTGAAAGCGGAAAAGGTCTTTAATAGTCAAAAGGAGAACCTCCTAAGGTTGGGTAATTATTTTTGGTTTATTCAAAAAATTGATAGCTTACGCACGCATACTTATTTCTCAGGAAGTTCACCGGTATGGCCAAAGAAGTTTTATTTTAAAAGCAGATAAACCATGTTGTTTTCAATTCTTGTATCATAGGAGGCGGTACAGCCTTCATCCGCACCCTGGGCCTGGCCGTCGTTCAAGCTGATTTTCCAGTCGTGAAGCGGGCAGAATACATGCTCGCCGCTTACAATCCCCTGGGAAAGGGGCCCTCCTTTGTGAGGGCATTTATTTTCCAGGGCAAAAATGGTGTGGTCCTTGGTTTTAAAGATGGCTATTGAAGTTTCCTCAATGATCACTTCCTTAGGAATATCGACTGTAATTTCATCAACAGTTGCCACTGCTACTTCTTTTTGTTTATCTACGCTATTCATCACTATTCCTCCCTCATATTAAACGAGCTCCACTTTACGCTGTTCAAACAGCTCCTGCTTTTTCTTTTCGTTATACGTAAGTTCCTTCCACGGGTCTTCACCTTTATGCTCGAGAGACACTTCCATGCGCTCAATTAAGTTTGCCCGCTCCTCTTCATCCTCGAGAATGACTGCTTTTACATGATCAAGGCCCACGCGTTCGATCCAGTGAGAGGTACGCTCAAGGTAGTGGGCGGATTCCCGGTAATATTGGAGAAAAGCGCTGATAGAATCCAACAGCTCGTCATCACTGTTCATTTTGCCGAGCAGTTCGCCGCCTCTAAGGTCAACCCCGCCATTTCCTCCGACATACATTTCCCAGTGGCCTTCAAGGCCGACAATGCCGATGTCTTTAATGCCGGACTCCGCGCAGTTTCTTGGGCAGGCAGAGACGGCCATTTTCACCTTGTGGGGAGTGTTGAGCCGTTCATATTTTTTTTCGATGCTCATGCCCATCCCAATGGAATCCTGGGTGCCGAAACGACAGAAGTCTTCACCGACGCATGTTTTTACAGTACGTATGCTTTTCCCGTAAGCATGGCCGGAAGGCATGTCGAGTTCACCCCATATGGACGGGAGGTCTTCTTTTTTCACGCCGAGCATGTCAATACGCTGGCCGCCTGTCATCTTAAGCAGCGGCACTTCATACTTTTCTGCGACATCGGCAATTTTCCGGAGCTGCTCTGAATTAGTGACGCCCCCGTACATTCTTGGGACAACGGAATAGGTGCCGTCGTTTTGAATATTGGCGTGCACACGTTCATTGATAAAACGGGAGGCGTAGTCGTCTTCATACTCTTTTGGTTTCGAGACGCTCAGGTAGTAGTTCAGGGCCGGACGGCACTTGGAGCAGCCTTCAGGCTCCTTCCATCCGAGCACATTCATCACTTCGCGGGTATGGGTGAGCTGCTTAGTCTTTATTTCTTCAGTGACCTGCTCGTGAGAGAGATCGGTACAACCGCACAGCGGCTCCACTTCGGAACCGGAAGCCTCGTCGCCGAGCGTGGCATTCAGCAGGTCGGAAACGAGCGGTTTACAGCCGCCGCAGGAGCGTGAAGCGTTCGTATGCTGTTTGATCTCGTTGACGGAAGTCAGTCCTTTGTCATTAATGGCAGAAACGATATCGCCTTTACAGACCCCGTTGCACCCGCAGACCGTTTCTTCGTCCGCCATGTCTACGACTGGACTCTCCATTGGCGCATTGCTTTCGGAAGGGAGGATAAGCCCTTTGCCCACGTCGGAGATGTCTTCTTTTTTATTAATCAGGTTCAAAAGCTTCGGCGAATCAGAGGTATCTCCGAATAAAACAGCTCCGACCACCCTGTTATCACGGATATTCACTTTTTTATAAACGCCATCAAAGTCGTCATGGACAAGCACAGATTTTAAATCTTCCGCTTCTCCAAATTCACCTGCCGAAAAGACATCCACACCTGAAACCTTTAATTTGGTTGATGTAAGAGAGCCCCGGTAGCCGGTCCCGGTTGGTTCCTTGGAGACGAGCCGCTCAGCCAGAATTTTTCCCTGTTCATACAATGGAGCTACCAGGCCGTAGGCAATGCCGTTATGCTCTGCACATTCACCAACGGCGTATACATCGGGAGCGCTCGTTTCAAGATAATCATTCACAACAATCGCGCGGTTTGTATCCAGACTGGAGTTCTCTGCAAGGCTAATATTTGGACGGATGCCAACAGCAATGACAATGAGATCGGCGTAAAGTGATTCCCCGTCTTTAAAATGAAGTCCCTGAACGCGTTTGCGTCCGAAAATCTGTTCTGTCTGTTTTTCCATGTGGAACCGCATGCCCTGGTCTTCGAGCTCGCGCTTCAGCATTTTGGAGGCGTTAGGATCGAGCTGGCGCTCCATTAACTGATCCTGAATATGGATTACTTCTGTTTCCATGTTTAGATTCAGCAGGCCCCGGGCGGCCTCAAGACCGAGCAGTCCGCCTCCGATAACAGCTGCCTTTTCGTATTTTTTAGAGGCTTCAATCATCGTTTCGGTATCCTTTATGTCGCGGAAGGAAATGACCCCTTCTTTGTCAGAGCCGGGTATGGGAGGCATAAAAGGGTTGGAGCCGGTTGCGACGATCAGATGGTCGTACGCACATACAATCCCGCCGGCACTTTTCACCTGTTTATTTTTCGTATCAATACGTGTGACTTCATCGCCTGTATACAGCGTAATATTATGTTCTTCATACCAGCTATAATCATTTAAAACGATATCCTTTAATTCACTGTCGCCCTGAAGAACAGAGGACAGCAGGATGCGGTTGTAGTTTGGGTGCGGTTCCTTGCCAAAAACCGTAATTTCAAAACGGTCGGGCTCCTGCTTTAAAATTTCTTCAATGGTATGCATACCGGCCATGCCGTTGCCGATTAAAACGAGACGTTCTTTATTCATGGATGAATCCTCCTCAGATAATTTAAATAATTCTGATATTTTAACCGGTTTAAATGCCGGCCGGCGTTTTCACAGGAAACGAAGTAAGGCTGTTTAACTGGTCCGTCATGTGTTCAGGCGACAGTGAAGGATCTATATAAAAAACATCTGCTTCATCTGAAGGGAAGGCCTCCTTATCAAAAATAATGTACACAGGAGAAATGGTTGTATGCTGTGTATTTATCATCCGGTCAATGCCTGACTTCAGCCGCTGACAGGAGGCATAATCGGGGACGAAAATGGTATCGATAAGCTTTTCTTCAAGCAGCCGCGAAAGAGCATGTTCTGTATTTGATGAAAGGTCTCCGGCATCAATTGGCTGATTCGTATGGCAAATGGAGGTCTGCTCGTCCTGCAGATAATCTGTAAAATTCTGAAGTTCGGGGCGTCCGGCGGTAAAGGCTGCAATACTCCGTCCGGTTTTTCTGTCCGGGTCGAACCACTGCGTTCTAGTGTGCATTCCGGTAACAGCTCCTACTACAATAATTGCCGGATTTGCTATCTGTTCTCTGTGAACGGCTTCTTTAAGTCCGGCGAGCGAAGCGGCGGTTGACTGCTGTCTGCCGTAGGTTCCCCACTGGACAATAAGCACCGATTCTTCGGGTGAGCGGCCGTGCCGGACCAGCTGGTCTGCAATCCAGCCGGCGTGTTTGACGCCCATATAAAAAACGATCGTATCAGAGCCTGCAGCAAGGCCGCCCCATTGAATGTCAGGCATTCCGTCCTGCTGTTTGCCGTGGCCGGTCACCACGGTATAAGAGCGGGAATGCTCCCGGTGGGTCAAAGGAACACCGGCGTAAGCTGGAGCGGCGCTCCCGGAAGTGACTCCCGGGATAATTTCAAAGCGGATCTGATGCTTTTGAAGCTCCTCGGCCTCTTCTCCGACTCTTCCAAAAACTCCCGGATCCCCTCCTTTTAAGCGGACGACCCGGCTGCCGCGCCTGGCGTGGCCCCGTAGCTCATAGTGAATGTCCTGCTGCCGGAGCGTATGCCGGCACGGCTGCTTGCCGCAGTATATAAATTTCGCATCAGGAGAAGCCTGCAGCAGGAGCCCGGGATGAGCCAGGCGGTCATAAATGACCACATCGGCCTGTTGTAATTTGCGCAGCCCCTTAGCGGTGATTAATTCAGGGTCACCCGGTCCGGCACCTACAAATGAAACGATTCCAGTATGATTGCTGCCCATGCTGCACCTCTTTCCTTTTAATATGTACCTGCAGTAGTTATTTTTTGATTACGAGTTTTATTCTAGGCAAAGCTAAAAGGGAATTCAGCATAAGTGAAAGAAAACTTAACGTACTTTTTCCTTTTTTCGTACTTTTGAACTTTTTTATACGTACAATGACGAAAATTCCATAAATATAAGTGCGAAAAACACACTATTCTTGTGAGTAAATCTAACAGTAGCTTTCCTGAGCCCCGGAGAATAAAGAAAAATGTAGATGCTCATTAAAAATATGAATCAGAAATATAGGTATTTAGAACTTTTTTTAAAGATAAATTCATTAAAAAGTTTAGACGCGTGAAGTAAAAGGTAATTCCAACTAAAGAAGTTATTCAATTCAGATGAGAAAGCGAGTGTTTGTCATGATTCGTACAATTTTAATGGTTATTGGAGCTATTGTTGTGATTGGAGCAATTCTCTCCTTAATTTAAGAAGAAGTTGCTCAAATGATTACATTAAAGACCCTCTCCAGCACAGCGAATTCATGACTGTTTATTTCCAGCTATTCATTGGAAAAGCATGAAGCCTTTGGTTGGATGAGGGTTTTTGCGTATAAATTAAATTTTCACGTTAAGAAAGGTGAGATACAGTGACCGACGCTAAAGATAAAGTTACGTACGGATTGATGGCCGCTGGCAGCCTTATTGGCGGAGCGCTTCCTCTAATCACTAAAGGGACGAAAAATAAACTTCAATCCTCAGAAGAATCTTCCGGGGACGAAAATACTGAGGAGCCGGCTGAGAATCAGGAAGAAGAAAAAAAGGCTCCCCGGCTCAAGCAGACAGCAAAAAAACCCGCGAATAAAGCAAAGCAGGCGAAGGATAACGTAAAAGAATCGGGCAGACAACTTCAGGGCACCGTGGAAAATAAGAAGAAAAGTGCTGAAGATACCGCAAAAAATGCGGGCGAACAGGCGAAAGAAGCCGTTTCAGGGAAAGCTAAAGGAGCCAAGCAGGCGGCTGACGCAAGTAAAGTTATTTATAAAGGAAATAAAAAGGTAAAAGAAACGAAAGGCAAGATAAATGGAGTTAAAAATACTGTCGGCGAAAAAGTAGAAAAAACAGGCATGAAAATACAGGATCAAAAAAACGCCCAAAGCAATGCCAATGAACAAGAAGCAGAGCAGCCAAGGCAGGAAGCGGGCAGCGCTCCGAAAAAGGCAAAAAAGGTTTCTAAAAAAGCCGCGCACCGGCTGACGGATGCGACAGGCCTTGAACAGAGCGCGGCTTCAGCAGAGCCGGGTGCAGAAAACGCGGAAGAGTCAACGCTGACGCAGGAACTTGAGCGCCGCCCGGAAGAAATGAACGAAGCTGAAGTAAATACTTACCAGTCCAGCAGTCAAAGTGGAAGTGAAATGAACCACAGTCTGACTGACGTAATGGATACCGTGAATGATTTCTTTAAAAACTATGTAGCCGACCCACAGCGGATTACTTCTACGGAAAAACAGGATGGTCACTGGCTGGTAGAGATCGAAGCGTTGAATAAAGAAGGCAGAAAGTCGAAAAAAGAAACGTATCAGGTGCAGGTAGATGATCATTTAGAGGTGACCTCCTATAAACGGGTAGATGGAAATAAATAATGCTTCGGTTTGAGGAGACCAAATTATGGCAAAAAAGATTTTATTAACTGAAGGCGGAAAATATGTCGATGGCTCAAAGCCAAAGGTAAGAAAGACGTTCTCCGTTCCGGACGAAGCCTGGAAGAAAACGCATTTTTCTTCTTATTCCAAAGCAGAATCATCCGGTGATAAATCACCCAGAAAGCAATCAACTGATGAAGAAGAAAGCTCCCAGGATGAAGAGTCATTTTTGGATAAGGTGAAAAACAGTGGTCAAAAAGCCGCTAAATGGGCTTCTTTCAAAAAAGCAAGGGAAGCCCTCGATGAACAAACAGAAGACACGTTCATTGAGCCTATTAAAGACACCGCAGAAGAAATTTCTGACTTGAACCCTGTGGAAACAACGAAAAACATGATTCAGGGAAATGCTAAAGAAGAGCTGGTAAAAAAAGCTACAAAAGGGGTGAAAAATAACCCTCAGGCTGCCAACGCCGTAGCTGCAGCTTACATGGGCAAGAAGTTTTTCAATACCCTGGAGAGCGCCCGTCTGGCAAAGGAACATGCGCAGGAAAAAGTAGAGGAAACAAAGAAGGCACTGGAAGGAAAGGGGGAAGAAGCCCAGGAAAAATTGCAGCAAGCTGTAGAGCAGGCTAAAGAAAAAGGCCAGGAAGCCCAGGAAAAACTGGGCGAAGCTACAGGACAGCTGCAGGACAACGTTCAGGGCGGCTCCAATAAGTCCGGGAAAGGGGGCGGTAAAATCCTTCGTTCGCTGCCTGAAAAAGGGTTGAGCGATCTAAAGGGAATGGAAGACATCAAGGGACCGTCGAACATCAAGACTTACAGCGAGTCCAGGTTAAGAAGCTATGACGAGGTCAAGGGCGTTGATGATATTAAAGGGATAAGCGAGTTGAAAGGCTTATCTGACATCAAGAGCTACAAGGAATCGAAGCTGAAAAGCTACGATGACATCAAAGGCATCAGTGCCATTAAAGGAACAGAAAATATTAAGCATTATGATTAAGGAGTGAAAGATTATGGCAACAATTGAAAAAAGTACAGATTCTTCCAGCTTGGCAGAGGTTATTGACCGTATACTGGACAAAGGTATCGTTATCGATCTTTACGCCCGTATTTCCGTGGTAGGAATTGAACTGATTACAATTGAAGCACGTATCGTTATTGCAAGTGTTGACACTTGGCTCCGTTACGCTGAAGCAGTCGGACTGCTCCGCGACGATGTCCAGGGCGAAATCGATGAAGATGCAGACTCTAATGAGCGTGCCGGGCAGTTAAACTTTGCTTAAATTTCTCTAATCCCGTCATGCGTATGACTGCATGGCGGGATATATTTCTATTGGAAGAAGAAAGTGGGGACCACTATGAAGGAAGTAATGAAATCACTGAACGATTTTTTTGAAGAAAACGTAAAACCTCCGTTTCGAATTACTTCGGTTTCCGAAGAAGAGTACGGCTGGTTTGCAGAAGTGGAAGTTATCGAAGAAGATGAGTATATGCAGAAGTACGGACATGACCAGCTTCTGGGCGTCTATGAAGTGAAGCTGAACAACAATCAGCAGGTAGGATCGTTTGAGCGTGTGAATCTAAGACCGAGAAGTGTCCACGTTGAAACGGCAGAAAGGAGATAGGTATCGATGGCGGCCAAACAATCAACGACAAAATCAAAAGAAACTACCGAAGAGAACCAGGGCCAGGAACTGAAAACCAGCAAAAGCGGCTCGTATAAACCTTTCTCTTCTGAAGAAGAAGGAGAAGAGCAGCCGAAAGAGCAGATTAAAGGCCCGGCGAAATCAGGTTCTTCGAGTGAAGCTTCAGAGAAATCATCCGTACAGAACGATAAAACGGACGATAAAGGAGAAAGTGACGAAGTGAATAATACCACGACCGCCAGCAAAAAAAATACAGCCAAAACCAAACAGACAAAAAAAGAAGCTGATGAAGAAACAGCTCAACAGGAAGACTCAGACGAGGCATCATTTGCCCCTATTAAAAGTGATATGTTTGAAACCATCCGTTCGTTTTTCGAAGAAACGATGAACTCACCTGTCCGTATTACGGCTATTATGGATGCGGGAGACGGCTGGAACATTGAAGTAGAATTAGTAGAAGAAAAAGAGTATACGCAAAAATACGGAAGAGACCAGTTGATTGGGATTTATGAAGCCACGATGAACAAGGATCAAAAAATAACTTCCTATCAAAGGATGAACACTCGTCCGAGAAGTACTCCTTTTGAGAAAAAAGAGAGGTAAAAAATATGGCTACTACTAACGAAAGAAAGCAGCAGACTCAGAAAAAGTCATCCAGCACATCGGGGAGCTCCAGAACAAATCAGCAAAAAGGGAGCGCTCAGAGCAGAGGGCAGTCAAAAAAGATCAATGCTCCTGCCACAGCGAATTCGAAGCAAACGACCTCTGAAGAACAACAACAGTCAAAGCAGCAAAAGATCCGTACGATTGATCAAATCGTAGAAACTGAAGAAATGCAGTCGATTTTAGAGCGTTCTGAAAAGTATTTAACCTCTGGATATCCTGTACACTTTACAGGTGCAGCCGGAGTAGGTAAAACCACCCTTTCGTTTCAGCTTGCACGCCGGTTTAACCAGCCTGTCACACTGTTAAACGGGAATGAAAGCCTCTCGAATACGGATCTTCTCGGCGGAAGAATCGGTTATACCAGTGACAAATTAATCGATAATTACGTCCGGAAGGTGTATAAACGCGAAGATCATATTACAGAACGATGGAGTACCGGCCGTCTGCTCGAAGCTGTAAAAAATGGCCATACGCTTATTTATAATGAATTTACCCGTTCGCTGCCATCTACAAATAATTTGTTTCTTTCCGTTCTTGAAGAAGGCATACTGCCGCTTTACGGCACGCAGCGAAACGAAAGCTTCATTACCGTCCACCCGAATTTTAAAGCAATTTTTACAAGCAATCCGGAAGAATATGCCGGTGTGCATAAATCCCAGGATGCTCTCCTTGATAGAATGATTACAATTCCGGTGGAGGATCCGAATAAGGAAGCCCAGGTTTCTATCCTGACAGAAAGAGCTTCCATCAGTGAAAAAGAAGCTGAAACCATTATTAAAGCACTGGATTGGGCGAAATCCACGAGCAGGGAAAACGATACGCATGTACCAAGCTTCCGTCTCGCTGTTATGACCGCGATGTTAAGCTCGGAGCATGATGTTACAATAGATGTTAAAAACGACGATTTTCAACAGCTGTTTTTTGATGTGATGGGACATTATTTCCTGGAAAATATTCAGGGTGAAGATGTCAGCGAAGCACAGAAAAGAATGAAGGAAGCGTTGAAAAAGGTCTAGGAGGCAAGTAACCGTGGGAATTTATATGTTTGGAGTTATTGAAACTACTGAAAAGCCAACCTTCGGCAGCGTGGAACTCGAGGGCAGAGAGCGAAACATTTATACCCTCCAGCGCGGGCAGGAGGCGATGGTGGTAGCGGAGGCTCCGATGCAGATTTATGATCCAACAAGGAAAAACCTGCGGGCTCATCAAGATACAGTGGCCAGAGTAATGGAAGAATACGATGTCATTCCGATGAGTTTTGGAAACGTTCTTGAGGACCAAAAGGAAGTCTTTGCTTTAATGGAAAAGCTGCAGGGTCAATTTGAAGAAATTTTTCCGAAAATCCGCGGCAAAATGGAGGTTGGGCTTAAAATCATCGGAAAGAAAGAATGGCTGAATGAACAAATCCGTCAGGAGCCGGGAATGGAAGACCTGCGCAAAAAAACGGATACGAAAGGCAAAAACGCCAGCTATTATGAGCGTATGCAGCTCGGAGAATCAGCGCAAAAATTCATGATCAGGCTGCACGAGCGCTTTGAGGAAGAGGTTTTTCAGCCGCTCGCAGAGATTGCCAATGCAGCTAAAAGTAACGAAGTAATCAATGAGCGGATGCTGTTGAATGCCGCTTTTTTAATAGATAAGGAAAACGAAGAAGCTTTTGATGCAAAAGTAAACGAGATTTTTAATGAATGGAATGAATACGCTGATTTCAAGTATACGGGCCCGTGGCCGGCATACAACTTTATTGACCTAAAAATAAAGGCAGGGAACAGCGTATGATTCATAAATTATTTACCTGGCCGCTCGATACGGTCGTCTGGGCTGGTAAAAAAGTAAAGGAAGAGGCGGATAAGGAATATTTTGACGTCCGCCAGATTCAAAAGAAACTGGCCAATCTGCAGATCATGTACGAAATGGAAGAAATTTCTGAGGATGCCTTCACAGAGCAGGAGGAAGAGCTGCTGCAGCGGTATCGCAGAGCGAAGCAGATTGAACAGGCAGAATTACGGGAAGAGTTAGAGGAAAAGGATTAAAGGAGTGAACCGGCAGTGCAGACAAACTCGGGCGCACCGGCTCTTTTGTATTTGTATGCCTTGATTCCCACCAGCGAATATGAGGAAGCTCCTATGGAGCCGATGGAAGGTATGGAGCCGGACAATAATATCAGCTTTATTGAACATGGCAGTATCACTGCAGTAGTTACTCATGTCCCGGAAGAAGAATTTTCCCAGGAACAGCTGCAGAAGAATGTAGAAAAAATGGAATGGCTGCAGGCTAAAGCCTTTCACCATCATGAAACGATGAACCAGCTGCATGATCGCTATACCACGATCCCGTTAAAATTCGGCACGATTTTCGAACAGGAAGCAAATCTTGCGGAAATGATTGAAAAGTACCAGGAGAGCGTAACGGCTCAGCTTTCTTATTTGAAAGGCAAGGAAGAATGGAACGTCAAAACTTACGCTGATCAGCAATTGTTCACTGAAGCCGTCGTGCAGAACAGCGAAGAAATTCAGGCGAAGGAAGCAGAGCTTGAAGCGATGCCGGCTGGCCGGCGCTTTTTTGAGAAAAAGAAAATGGACCAGTTTATTGAAGCGCAGGCAGACGAGCAGATTGAGAAGCACTGCCAATCGTTTCATGATGAGTTAACTGCCTGGAGCGAAGGTACAGAGATAAAAAAGAATTGGGAAAAGCGTGTCACAGACCGGGAAAAAGAAATGGCTTGGAACGCCGTATACCTGATTCACTCGAAAGACCGGGAGGCGTTTATTCAATTAATTGAACAGCGCCAGGCAAAAGAAGAAGCAGAAGAAACCGGAATGGATTTAGAGTGTACAGGCCCGTGGCCGGCATTTCATTTTTCAGGCCTGACAGACAGGAGGGAGCAAAATGCCCCAGGACACTCTTAAAAACCGGGAAGTTTCCCTGCTCGACGTCTTGGACTCCGTTCTTGATAAAGGGGTCGTACTCCAGGGCGATTTAACGATATCCATTGCAGGGATTGATCTTGTTTATTTGGATTTACGCGTGCTGATCGCTTCTGTCGAAACCCTGCGACAGTCGGAATTGAAGACGCAGAAAGAATTTGTTTCTAATTCTTCAGAACCTTCCCAAGTCGAATAAAGGAGGCCGAAAACAGATGGAAAATAATAATCCGCAAGTAACAGAAGCCCAGCAGCCAACCGGGCGCATATCACTGGATCCCGATAAAGCAGAAGAAGGGCTCACACAGCTGGTGATGACGGTGGTGGAGCTGCTGCGTGAGCTGGTGGAACGCCAGGCGATGCGCAGAGTTGAAGGCGGAGATCTGACAGAGGAACAAGTCGAGCAGCTTGGTGTAGCGCTCATGCAGCTGGAAGATAAGATGGAAGAAATGAAGGAAATCTTTGGCCTTACGACAGAAGATTTGAATATTGATCTTGGACCTTTAGGAAACCTACTCTAAGCTTCAAAATAGGCTTGAAAGAAGGGAATATTTTATGGCTGAAAAACCTGTACAACGCTCAGCACCCGATCACATGGAGAGACCGTCAGGCGGTCTTGTTGACATCCTGGAAACAGTGCTGGATAAAGGTGTCGTCATTGCCGGGGACATTAAAGTAAATATCGCTGATGTAGAACTGCTGACCATTAAAATCCGTCTGGTCGTCGCTTCGGTAGATAAAGCAAAAGAAATGGGCATCGACTGGTGGGAAACCGATCCGCATTATTCTTCCAATGCAAAACGACTGGAAGAAGAAAACCAGCGTCTGCTTGAACGGGTGGAACAGCTGGAAGATAAGCAACAGACTGAAAGCGAAGAACAGCAGGCGACAGCACAGAATAAAAACAAAGCCGAAAAGTGAGGTGAACGCACGTGATTTTCCGTGACCTGTCTAAAGACATCGGCCAGCTGGTACGGGACCTGCAGAATCAGGACAAGTCGCAGGTTCAGCGTACAGAAGAGCGCACGTTTGGAAAAGGCGAAAACGCACCGAAGCTTCGGATGGAATATAACATGAAAGCAAGAACACTTCCGTCGAAGGAAGAAATGGAAGAATACCGAAAAGAAATCAAGCAGCGGGACAGGGATCGTCTGGAATAACAGATCCTGTCCTGCGTGAAAGCTTTTCCGGGGGCATCTGTTTTTCTCCGGAGAAGCGGTACATAGCTGTATTAATTAATAAAGGAGCTGGGCACATGGCAAAAGATAAAAAGCGGCGGAGCTTTTTAAAGAAGAAAAACATTGATGAATCAACGTTGAAGGACCGATTAAAGCGCCTGAATCCGCGGGCGAAAAAATATGCGAAGGATCCAAAAGAAACGGAAAAACTGCTGCGGCAGGCAAGAGAAAAAGCGGATGAAAACCAGAGCCCGCTGAAAAACGTGTGGCAGGAGCTGCAGCTGATGCTTGAAATGCTTCGTGCCTGGTGGAAAAAAGAGTACCAGCATGCGCCCTACAAATCGATTGTAGCCATCATTGCAGGACTGATCTATTTCGTTTCTCCCATCGATTTGATTCCGGACTTTCTTCCGGGTGGCCTGATTGATGACGCCGCGGTTATTTCGTTTGTGTTCAAGCAGGTCCAAAAGGACCTCGATGATTTTAAAGAATGGAAGCTGCAGCGTGACAATACGATTGATGCAGATGAATAGTAATCAAAAAAGCTCCGCCCGGCAGTTTGAGCCTGGTTGGAGCTTTGCTTTTTATTCGTATAATTTCCAGGCTGTTTTTAGTGAATTAGTAATATAATCCGCTATTTCTTCTGGAGAATCTTTATCGATGGTAACTTTGGAATGGTGGCTGGCGTAAGCCGTCTGCCTGTTGTAAAACAACTCTTCAATATCTTCGAGCGAACGCCCCTGAAGAACAGGGCGGTCTGCCATAAGCAGATGAATTCGTTCCTTCCAGGCGTCCCATGGCATGTCCAGGTAAAAAACGGTGCAGTTGTCTAAGCATACGTTCCGGATCTCCTCCTGCATGAAAGCTCCCCCACCGAGAGAAATAACCTTAAGGCTTTGGTTGGCGTACTTTTTCACAAGCTCTTTCTCTTTCTGCCTGAACGCGGGCTCCCCGATCAGTTTAAATACCTCTGGTACAGGCAATTGAAATTCTTTTTCGATTTGTTCATCGATATCAATGAAGGATCTGTATAGGTTCTGAGCGACCAGTCTGCCAATGGTAGTTTTGCCGACTCCCATAAAGCCTATAAATACTATGCTTTTTTCACGTAAAGATTTTTCTTTTATTGTCATATGTCTGCACTCTTTCGTTAATAAAATGAGGTAGTCAGCGAAATGTACCGTGATTATAATACAGTTTTCGGCAAAAGTAAAAAACCGGTGCTACATAACGAGCTGCAAAATATATGCGAAGCTCATCGTAAACAGCATATATCCAATGACAAATGGCAGATTCCACAGACCGAGCCGGTACGGATTGATACTCAGATGATAACCTACGATTGAAACAGATATATTAAACGGGCTGAACATGACAGGGCTCAGGCTGCAGACAATTAAAACAAGGGCCAGTGGTATTGACTGAAGATCTGCAAGCGAAGGTGCAATGATTTCTGCAAGCAGGATAACAGAAACCAGCGGGTGAAAGCCGATAAAGCTGGAAACAAGAAAGTAAGCGCCAATCAGCAGGTAAAAAATAAAAATCTGCTGATGCATGGTAGTGAACAGCTGCTGGAGGACGTCAAATAACGAAGTTTCTGCAAGCATTTGGACGAATAAACCGGCGCTTAGAAACATGAAAAAGAAGTTAGCCATACCTTTAGTTCTTGTTTTCCATTGATTAAAAGCAAATAATGCATATCTGCGCAGGCGTTTAATAAATGCTGCCCATAAAAAGGATACAGGGGCAATAAACAAAACGAGAGTGAATAAGTAATCGAAGCCCGACCACTGGTTGACAAAGCTTACACAGATTACAAGCAGCAATAAGAGAGCTATTAACTGTTTGATCTTTCTGCTTGCAGCATCTGAATGGTTAGTTTGGGTGTCTGCAGGCTGTAGACGCAGTTTCGGATACTTGAAGGAGGCAGTCAGAATATCAAATAAAACGACTATAATAACGATCGCAATCATAAATGGAAAAATATAAATGTAGTTCTGGCCGGTTACATTTAAAGCTGTAATGACCATAATTTCAAGCGGACTCCAGGTGAGACACAAAGCATAAGCCCGGAGCAAATTCTGCGTATAAAACTTCGCCTTTATTTTTCGTGGAATCGAAGTGAAGGTCCGGTCCAGGGTGCGCATAAGCACGGCAAACGTAGCAATGTTTAAAAACAAGCCGAGCACGTGGCACACAAAAAAGCTTCTTCTGTACAACTGGGTGACAGTGTCCGCCCCCTGTTCCATAAATTTTCGAAGTCCGTAGTCGTACTTGCCCACCCGGATGAGGGAATTGAGAAAGGGAAGCATAAAAAAGAACGAGAGAATACCAAGCATTGTCTGAAATGACATAAAGTAATCATGCCAGGAGGTGTTGGTCTGGAAAAATAAAAATGTTCCGATCGTGTAGAAGGCAACACCTGAATAAAAGAACAGCCCTTTTGCAAAAAATAGGGAAATAAATATAACAATATTTGCAAGAACACCGATAAATAAAGGAAAATATGGTAATTGTAAAAATTGTGAAAGTACGTAGGAGAGGATTAATAAAGAATATATGTATAAACGCAACTGCTGTTCCCCCAATTTCCGGTTGATGGCATGCAAGAGTATGATAGCATATTAGTTACATACAGAGAGTCCATCTGTACATTTAACAGTACTAGAGGAAAATTAATACTAATCATTTGAGCGGAGGACCATATGACAAGTCACAGATATCAAACACTTCAAATTGGAAACAAATCGTACAGTAATTCGAAGCCAATGATCTGTGTTCCTCTAACGGAGACTACGGCAGAAGACTTAGCGGTAGAACTGAAAGCGATAAACGTTGCACAGGCAGACGCTATTGAATGGCGGGCAGATCACTTTAAAGATTTAAAAGATAAAAAAGCCGTAAACCGGGTGCTTCAGATGCTGAAGCAGCAAGCTCCGGAATCCGTGCTTTTATTTACTATTCGTTCTGCTCAGGAAGGCGGGGCTGACCGGAGATTAACCGATGAAGAAACGGTGGAAATTATTTCTGATGCAGCACGTTCAGGAAGTGCAGATATAGTGGATGTAGAGGGAAGAATGAGCAGCGGACTTATAGCTGCCGTTCGTCAAATAACCCGGGACCATGGAGTGAAATTATTAATATCCCATCACGATTTTGCAAAAACGCCTGCCTCCCTGGAAATGAATCGTTGGGGTGAGGCGGCGGAAAGACACAAGGCAGACATTGTAAAAATAGCAGTTATGCCAAATTGTAAATCAGATGTATTGGCTCTTTTAAAAACGCTTGTTGAATGGAGTGACAGACTGAATATCTGTACAGCTGCTATGTCTATGGGGTCTGAGGGGCTGGCTTCCCGTCTGGTCGGTCATTCATTTGGTTCTGTGATGGTATTTGCTTCAGGGAAAAAAAGCTCTGCACCTGGACAAATCCCTCTTGAGGAAGCCCACCTGGTGATTGATATTGTTAACAAATATTCGTAAGGTCCGTCTGTACTGTCAGCTTACGCAAGCCGAGGATAAAAATAATCGTTATGAATCAGCAATAAAAGTTGAAAAATCTGTGGAAAAACCCGTATCATTTGATATAGATACGGGTTTTTACGTATGGGCAGGTCGCATACATAAGGAGGGTGAAGACTGATAGAAGACATACGCCAGCTCGAAGAAGACCTACTAAAGCCAAGTATCCGGCGGTCGGCTGTGGAAGTGAGCCGGCTGCTGGCAGAGGATTTCCAGGAAATCGGAGCATCCGGGCGGATTTTTACCCGGGAAGATGTGATTTGTGGATTAGAGGAGGAGCGCCCCGTCCATAGAACGGTGGCTGACTATAAAACAAAACCGCTTTCGGAGCATTTATACCTGGCAACCTATACCGTAAAGAGCGAGCTGGGGACTTCGCTGCGCAGCTCTATATGGCGGAGGACGGCCTCCAGCTGGGAGCTTGTTTTCCATCAGGGGACGCCCAAAAAAGCAAATCAGCCATAGAAGTAGAACACAAATGCTATTTTCGGCACGAGTGCAGCCAGCCTGCAGAAGGGCAGTAGAGGTGAACAATGTGGAACTATTCCATTACCATTTTTGGACGACAGAGGTAGAAGAAACAGAAGCTTTTTACAGCAGTCATGGATTTGAAGTAGTAGGGCGCTTTGCCCTGGAAAATTATCGTATTAAACGGTATGATCCACCGCTTGGGTGGCATGACTTCCGCCATAAAGGGTTAACGTTCCGGATGATAGAAATGAGTCTCGGTCAGGTGAGGGTTACCTTTGGCGCAGGAAGAATGAATACGTTCGGCTACTTTGGCTATCGTGTAAACGGGGAAGAACATGCCAGTATCCTCCGGCGCGCAAAGGAACATGGCTGGGGTATTACCAAAAAGGAACGGAGAACCTTTCTTCAGCCGTCCACCGGCCCGAAGATTCAGCTTGATTGGGCGGAAGAGCTTCCTATTGGAGGAAAAGAGAAGGTGCAGTCTGTCCTCATTACCAGTCCCGAGCCTTATGATTCGTACGACTGGCTGACCGTTCTGGGTGCAGAAGCGCTAGTGCCTGCCTGGCAGGAAAAGCGTGCCTTCGAACTTGAAAAAGTAGTTATTCAGGGAGCGGAAGAGACGGAGACTGTGCAGGATCCAAACGGTGTCTATCTGGAATTCCGTCCTTAATGGAAGGAAGAACAGCATGATGAAATACGTAATAGGGGCGGTGCTGGGTTTTGCGTTGTTTACAGTAAAGCCGAGAACGGCAAAAAGCAGGGAATAGGGAGCGAATACATCGTGGAGTCGTCATTTCGTCAATTAATTATTGTTATTTTAGCTATACTATCGGCTGTGCGTCTGGTCTTCTTTTTTGTGCTGGAGCAGCCTCTTATCGACGCCATGATGCCGCTTGCGTTCATGGTGTACTGGATGCTCATTTTATCGATAGCGGACAGCAGGCAGCTATGGAGTGCAAAACGCGAACTAATCACCATACTGGTGGCAACAGCGCCGGTATTGATTGTTTCATTTATCGGGGTCGTAATGGAAGCTCACGAAATCTTTCTTCCGCTGTTTACGAATTCGATGCTTTTAATGGTTCTTATGCCTATTGTTTATAAGTACGGGCTGAAACCAAACGATTCTGATAAAAAAAACTAGAGGAGACCGGATAATGGTGTTTCGAGCGAAAGGAAGCAGACTGCTGTCCGTATTTGCGGTCATAGCCATTGTGCTGCTGGGATATTCTGTTTTTCAGGCGCTGTTTATGTATAACGGAGGGCCGGGGACTATTCTGAGGGCTGTGATTGATGCGGTCATTATCATTTTAGTAACTCAGATTGTATTTTTCACAAAATATGAATTAAACGAAGAGCATCTGGCAGTCCACGCCTCTCTGTTGATCCGGCTGCGTATTCCTTATGACTCCATTCAACGGGTGGAAGAGGCACCCGGGTGGATTAAGGGGGCGACCCCGGAAAGACTGAAGGTGATCTACCAGGAAGGAAATCGTCATCAGCATATTGCACCGAAAGACGAAGCATTGTTTCTGGAGAAGCTGGCTGCGAAAAACAAAAATATTGAAATGCCAAAAGAAGGACGGTTCACGCGGTGAACTGTCCTTTTCATAATTTGTCGTAAAATTTACGAAGGAAATAGAACCCAATAGAAGCTAAAACCGTTCCGGCAATGATTATCGTTATGATGAAAAGCACTGTAGGCACGAATCCTCCTCCCTTCGCTGCAAATTCCTGCCGTTATAGGTATTTACCCCTGGAGGCATAACCGCAAGCGTCTTTATTTGCCCAGCAGAGCCTGAATGGTTTTGTTCAACAAATATAAAAAAGCACTGGCTTGAAACCAGTGCTGAATGCCATTAGCATTAATTGCTTTGGCCGGATATTCCGACTGTAGCAGCAAGTGTTTTTATTTTTTTCAGATTTGGACCGACGACCTGATATCTTTCGTCGTCCGTGATAATAATAGTAATAGGAACAAATTTTTCGTTTAATGCACCGAACTCCTGGTTCGCCTGTGGGTCATTGACGATATCTTTTTCAATAAAAGAAATACGGTTTTCCTGAAACCAGCCTTTTACTTTAGCACAGGAGGAGCAGTTTGGCTGGGTAAAAATCTGAACTTCATAATTCATATACATTCCTCCAATCGGGATTGAGTATACCGCGGCGCCTTCGTATTTGTACGATTATGATAGTATACTAAAGTGCCCGCGAACGCAATGAAGAGCTCAGAAACCCCGGCCGTAAACGATAAAGGATGTTCACCTGATGAGAACGTACGTTTGTGGAAAAAGGTGTTGTCCGCTATAATAGAAGGAACAGAAAACTGCGCGTATAAGGGGGCGTAGGAAATGAAGCAGAATGAACAAAAGCTCCGGAAGATTATTCATATTGATATGGATGCTTTTTTTGCATCTATTGAACAGCGCGATCAGCCCCATTTGCGAAACAAGCCTCTGGTAGTCGGAGGTTCTCCCTGGTCAAGAGGTGTAGTGGCTACATGCTCCTACGAAGCGAGGCCGTACGGTATTCATTCGGCTATGTCTTCCTACGAAGCCTACCGAAGGTGCCCGGAAGCTATTTTTATTAAAGGGAATATGGAAAAATACCGGGAGGTTTCGCGTGAAATAATGGCGATCTTTCATGACTGCACTGATCTGGTGGAGCCTCTTTCCCTGGATGAGGCTTATCTCGATGTGACAGAAAACCACTGGAATCTGCCGTCCGCTACGCTCGCAGCTAAAGAAATACGGAAAAGAATTTATCAAAAGACTGGTCTCACTGCCTCTGCCGGTGTTTCATATAATAAATTTCTTGCAAAGACGGCTTCGGATTATGATAAGCCGGATGGCCTGACAGTTATTACTCCGGACCGGGCGGATGCTTTTGTGAAGGCTCTTTCCATCGGTGATTTTCGCGGAGTGGGAAGGGTGACCAAACGGAAATTTGATTCACTCGGCATTGAAACCGGGGAAGACCTGCAGCAGCTGAGTGAAGCAAGGCTCGTGGAATTGTTTCATAAGCAGGGCCATGTTTTTTACCGTCAGGCCCGGGGGATCGACGAACGTCCGGTAAATCCGGAAAGGGAGCGGAAATCGCTCGGAAAAGAGACGACGCTTTCGCAGGATCTTCTGCTTGTGCAGGATATGCTTCCAGTTATTGAAGAGCTGCTTGATCAGGTGCTGGCCAGGCTGAAAAAAGACGGCATCAGAGCCAAATGTATTGTGCTGAAAATAAAATTTGCTGATTTTCAGCAGATAACCCGCCGGTCCACCCTCGAGCACCCGAGCAATGATCGTGCGGAGCTGCTCGAGGCTCTTCGTCTTTTACTCGAGGAAGGGGCCTCCGGGGGGGAGCCTGTCCGGCTTCTTGGAGTTACAGCTTCGGAGTTTTACGGCCCGGGAGAAGTAACGGGAGGCCGTGGCAAGGTTTATAAAACGGTAAACTATGAACAGCTGCGTCTTTTTTAAACGCAGCTGTTTTAGTTGATTAACTGGAGAAGACGCCGAAGAAGAAAATAGCCATCAAAGCTAAAAGCAGAACTATAATAAAAATGAGGAGCGTCAGTAACAGGGCAAACACTACAAATGCCCCGAAAGCTTTACCGCCGGAGAAGCCGGAAGCGGCGGAAATTAAATTCACCTGAGTAACAATAGTCCAAATGGAAGCAAGGGCTGTGAGAACCCCGGCGATAGCTGTAAGCAGCGTAGCCGTGTCGCCGTTGGCCATAAGCTGGCCGAGGTATAGTAAAAAAATGATGGGGAAAATAATTGCCTGTGGAAAAAGGGACAGTCCGTAAATAGTCCGGGCTTCCCGGGCGTTCATCCTGCCCTGGAATATCAAAATAACGAGCTTCAGGATCAGTCCGTTCAAGTAAAAAGTAATGATTTGAAATACAAGGAACGCGGCGATAATGCCGGCGGCTGCCAGAAACGTAAAAAGAGCGGAGTCCGTTTCAAGCGGTGCCGTTTCCCGGGCGTTTTGTGCAAAGGCCTGAGATATTCCGGCAATGATAACGATCCAAAGGGCGGTGAAGTGAAGCTTTGGATGACCGGTTAATTGCCGGTACGTTTTTCGAGGTGCAGTAAGCAAAGCTGACAGCTGCCTGGGATTCATAATGGTCATTCCCCGCTTTCCTTAATGTATCTTTTTTCCATCTAATGTTAGTGTACAATAGTTTGAAGAAAGAAAACAGGTTGTATAAGGAGGTTGGGCCGTGAATGCGAGGCTATTTTCTATTTTAGAAACACTGGAACTGTTTGACGAAATGAAATCCATTCAGCGTGCTTCATTAAAGAAGGATGGCGGGCGGGAGAACGACGCGGAGCACAGCTGGCATGTATGCATGTATGCCCTGCTTTTGTACCGGGAAGTTGATCCGGACATGGACATTGCGAAAGTAGTGGAAATGCTGTTGATACACGACCTGGTGGAAATATATGCTGGCGATACGTTTGCGTATAACGAAGAGGGTAAAAAAGATCAGGAAGAAAGGGAATGGCAGGCAGCGGAAAAAATAAAAAGCAGGCTTCCGACTGAGCTCGGGCGTTGGTATATGAAAAGATGGCATGAATTCGAAAAGGAAAAGAGTACCGAGGCAGACTTTGCCCGCTCGCTTGACCGGATGCAGGCTATGGGGCAGAATATTTTTACCAGTGGAGCTTCCTGGAGAAAGAACGGCGTCCGGCCGCAGGATGTGGAGAACCGGGCACAGACATGGAAAAAAAGCAGTCCTGCTGCAGAAGAGATTTTCGAGCATTGGTGGCAGGAGGCGTTAAATGAGGGGTATTTCACAAACGAGGATTGACCAGAGCAGCGTTCAAACTAACACCCCGGAAATATCTTATGGTACAATTTTTTCAATGTGATATTTAGAAGGGATGGAAGAAATGTCGACTATGAGCAGTGCCGACAAAGTCACTCTATATTATAAAGAAGCCGGCCAGGGATATCCTGTTATTTTTCTGCACGGGCTGACTGGAGATCACACGATGTTTGAACGCGAAATGGAGCAGTTGAAAGACCAATTCCGCGTTATAGCACTGGATATGAGAGGACACGGAAGGTCAGACAAGCCTGAAGCATATACATTGGAAGATCATATACAGGACGTACTGCACATGATGGATGAGCTCAGTATTGAATCAGCTCATCTGGTCGGTGTTTCAATGGGGAGTTATATCGCTCAGGGTGTAGCTGTTGAAGCTCCAAAAAGAGTAGCGAAACTGGTGCTGACAGCACCGAAAGCACATGGGAAAACGTCTTCCACGGCCCGCTTGTTTGCTGAGCATGAAGCTGAGTTGAGCGGCCTATCCCATCGCGAAAAATTAAATAAAGCCTCGATGTATATCTATCATGATATCGGCAAGGTCCAGGATTGGTCAAAGCAGATCGAAGGCCGGGCTGTCGAGCTGAATGCCGAGGAAGAGCAGGCAGCGTCTGATGCTTTAAAGGGATTTGATTTCCGGGACCAGCTTCCTTTTGTAGAGGCAGAATCGCTCGTGATCAGCGGGAAATACGATGGTCTGAATCCGCCGGAATATGGCAGGGAAATAGCTGAACTGATTCCTTCATGCCGGTTTGTGGAATATGAACATTCAGGTCACGGAATAAACGTTGAGGAGCATGAACGATTCGTGGAAGAAGTCAGAGATTTTTTGAAATAAAGCCAATAAAAAGAGCAAGAGCACGATGGCTAAACGAATAAGCCTGCTCTTTCGCTCAGAGCGCCGGAGATCCGCTGTGATTTTCAATTAAACAGGCAGATATTCAATTGAGTTGATAAGAATACCGGTTTTCAAAGGATTCAAGCTGGTTTTAAAGTGTAAAACAGTAGAGAAGCGAACTTCCAGATTAAAATTGTTATAAAATAATATTGATTTTTATGTGGGATATGTTATCATATGGAATATGAAAATAATTAAGAGGTGATGAAAGCATGGCTGATCGTAAAAATGTACAAACAACCGGTTCAGGTGCTCCAGTAGGAGATAACCAGAACTCGTTGACAGCAGGCAACAGAGGCCCCACTCTTATTCAGGACGTACACCTTTTAGAAAAACTTGCTCACTTTAACCGCGAGCGCATTCCTGAGCGTGTCGTACACGCAAAAGGCGGCGGTGCTCATGGTGTTTTTGAAGTGACAAACGACGAAATTTCTAAATATACCAAAGCTGATTTCTTAAGCGAAAAAGGCAAAGAAACACCAATGTTCATCCGTTTTTCCACAGTGGCGGGCGAATCCGGTTCAGCGGACACAGTACGTGACCCGCGCGGTTTCTCCGTGAAATTCTATACAGAAGAAGGCAACTACGATCTCGTAGGTAACAATACACCGATCTTCTTTATTCGTGACGCTATTAAATTCCCGGATTTCATCCACACACAAAAACGTGACCCGCAGACGCACCTGAAAGATCCGGATATGGCATTTGACTTCTGGTCCCTTTCTCCAGAGTCGCTGCACCAGATCACGTATCTGCACGGTGACCGTGGTATTCCGGCAACGTGGCGCCACATGAATGGCTACGGCAGTCACACGTTTAAGTGGGTTAACGACCAGGGAGAAGCATTCTGGGTAAAATACCACTTTATTAGTGATCAGGGCGTTAAAAACCTTGACGAGCCAACAGCAAATCAAATAGCTGGGGAAAACCCGGACTATCATACGGAGGATCTGTTTAATGCTATCGAAGAAGGAGACTATCCTTCCTGGACACTGTATGTACAGATCATGCCTTACGAAGAAGCGCTTACGTACAAATGGGATCCGTTTGATGTCACTAAAATCTGGTCGAAGGAAGACTATCCACGTATTGAAGTCGGCCGTATGACATTAAACAAAAACCCTGAAAACTACTTCGCAGAAGTAGAGCAGGCTGCGTTTTCACCGGGACACTTTGTACCCGGCATCGAGGCTTCTCCGGACAAAATGCTGCAGGGACGTCTGTTCTCTTACTCTGACGCTCACCGTTACCGTGTAGGCGCCAACCATGAACAGATTCCGGTTAACAAACCAGTAAGCGGCACAAACAACTATCAGCGCGACGGCTTTATGCGTACAGACGACAACGGCGGCGGTTCGAAAAACTATGAACCGAACAGCTACGGTGGTCCTACTGAAGACGCGGCAGCAGAAATCAGCCCGTTTGATGTAGAAGGCAAGGTTGCAAGCACACCTTACCCTGATGACGATCACTACACGCAGGCAGGCGACCTTTACCGCTTGATGAGCGAGGACGAAAAGCAGCGCCTCGTTGATGCGTTTGTGGGCCATATGAAACCAGTCCGTAAGGATGAAATTATTAAACGTCAATTGGAAATCTTCTACAAAGCGGATCCGGATTACGGACGCCGTATTGCTGAAGGACTCGGCTATAAAGTACCACAAGAAGAAGCGTAAGCAGTACCACCGTTTGCGCAATCACCAATTTTAATTTTATGCATCATCCACTCACAACTTGCACCCGTGCCTTCTCAGGCACGGGATTTTTTTATGAAAAAAGCCGGGTTCCAAAGAATTTCTTCGGAAACCGGCATATGCAGTGAAGTTTCAGCACCTCTGTTTATATTTCGAAAAGGCGGACGAAAATGCGTCAGCACGTGGTATGATAAAGACAGATGAAAAAATGCATCGTTTAAGAATTCAGCATGTATGTAATAGCTTCTGCGACGCCGTGTTCGTCGTTTGTGCCAACAATATGATCGCTCATGGTTTTGACTTCATCCACAGCGTTTCCGATAGCGACGGCATAGCCGGCTGTTTTTAGCATACTGATATCATTGTAATTGTCTCCGATGGCGGCAGTATCTTTTAACGGTACAGCAAGCTCTGTAGCGAGTCTTTCAAGCGCAAGCCCCTTCGAAGCTCCCGTGTGTTCAACCTCAAAATTATGATCACCTGAAGTAACGAGGGTTAAATCCTCCCGGTTTTTAAAATGATCAATGCCTGTCTGGCGTTTTTCTTCGATGAAAGAGACCGCCAAAATATTAAACAGGGAAACGTTCATATCATGCAGATCGAGGTAGCTTTCAATAAAAGAAAATCCAGTTTGGCTGTACTGCCGTTCCGCTGCTTTCTGCATGGAGGCTGTATCCGCATGGGGATTGGAGCTTTTGATCCGGTCCTGCTCGATTTGAAGCAGCTCCCGGCTGTTGTGGGGAGTGTAGATAGCTTTTTCTGTAAACGCTTCATAATAGAATTCCTGCTGATGAAGCCATGAAAGTACTTCCATGCCTGTTTCTTTTGGGAGAGGCACAGAGATATACAAATCACGGTCCGGAGAGTGAATAGCGGCACCGTTCGCAGAAATCACCCACGGATGAAGAGAAGTATTTTTAAGTATATTCCACACGTCAAAGTGGGCTCTGCCTGTAGCAATAACGATATCAATACCGTTTTCGACGGCCGTTTCAAGTGTTTGTACCGTTTTATCATCCAATTGGTTTTCACTGTTTAAAAGAGTGCCGTCCAAGTCAATTGCGACCATTGAAAACATGTTGTTTCCTCCCATTACTAGACGAGGTTAAAAGCATAAACCTTCTATACTTTAACATAAAATATCATAAACAACGAAATCACGCGCGGAAATTTGTATAATAATGGTAACATGCTTATAAAGCTTCATTCGGAGAATGTATAAAAATTCTGCAGTGCTCATGCCGGGGAAACTTTTTACTGGCCGCAGAAGGATATGGAAAAGTACGGAAAGAAGGTAGCAAAGGAAAAAGAATACGCAGGATATTGAATAGGAGGCGTGGTTATGTACATTAAAAAAACAGAAGATCCGGTGCTGCTCAGCCAGTTAAATCAGTCACTGCACGAATGGCACGTAAACCTTCATCCTGAACTTTTCTTCCCTTACGATCAGCCGTCGGCTCAATCGTATTTTGAAAAAAAGCTCGCTGACGACTGCCACATGTTTTTTATCGCTGTCGAAGACGAAGAGCCGCTGGGGTACGTTTGGCTTGAGCTTCGCAAAGAAAAAGGCAGCGATTTTAAACGTCCTTCGTACTACGGCTACATTTACCAGATTGTTGTGAAGGGTCAACACCAGGGTCAGGGCGTAGGAGCTTTTTTAATGAAAGAGGCGGAATATGCTGCGCGGGACTACGGGGCAGATAGGCTTGAACTGGACTATTTGGCACAGAATTATATAGCAGAAGCCTTCTATAAAAAAATCGGATATGAACCAAGACGAGTTACAGTGCACAAAGAGCTTTAAGAGGATGGGGGCTGGAGAAATGGTTACAAGTCATACGAATATTATTATCGCCGGTACAAGCGTCGAAGGGCTTGTGCTGGCACGGGCTTTGGAACGCTATGATGTAAACGTCCGGCTGCTTGAAGCTAAAAAGTCCCCTGTCCATGAACCAAAGGCACTGCTTCTATATGCGCGGACGCTTGAAGTGCTCGAAAGCGTTAAACTGGCAAAGCCATTGCTGGAGACAGGCATACCCTATCATTCACTGGAATTCAATTACGAAGGAAAAAAGATTTTTACTCCTTCCTTCGATTTTTTGAAGGAAGAATCCTCGTATCCGTTCGTATTGTCGCTCGCTAACTGTGATGTACAGCGTGTGCTGCAGCGTTCGTTGGTGAAAACATCTATAGAATGGGGCACGAGTATTACGCAGCTGAAGCAGAATGGTTTAAAAACAGAAGCGATAATCGAAAAAAATAACATGGAAGAGCGGATAATTGCCGATTATGTCGTCGGGGCCGACGGGGTTGAAAGTGTTGTCCGGGAGCTTGCTTCCATTAAATGCAAAATAGAGGGCGGCTCTGAATTAATGATGGCAGATATTAATACAGAGCAGCGGATGACAAACAATGCTCCGTCCATGATGTTTAATAAAAAAGGAATTATGTTTGCCGCAGACCTTCCCGGTCACCAGGCAAGAATTATGATGATCGACCGCGATAGGCCGAACATCCGCCTTAAAAATACGGAAGCATCCCTGCGGGGGCTCTACCAAAAAATCACTGGCCGTCCGTTATTAATGCAAACGGCGGTGACGGTGCAGTCGAAGCAGGCTGTGTTTCATCAGGCAAAAGAGTTTCGGGCGGGGGATGTATTTTTAGTCGGTGAAGCGGCACATGCCCATCACCCGATGACAAGCCAGAGTGTGAACCTCGGCATCCAGGACAGCATTAATTTAAGCTGGAAGCTTGGCATGGTATGCGCAAGGGCCTGCCCGGAAACGCTGCTTAATTCATATGAGACTGAGCGGCTTCCTGTCGCAAGAAAGGTCAACCGGTCGACAGATTGGACGGTGCGGAGCCTGACTGTGCAAATGCCTATTGCTGTGCAGGCAAGAAACCGAACGCTGAAAATGGTCGAGATGATTGAACAGCTTCCGGAGGCCTTTATACGCAGACTGTCGCATTTGTCTGTGAGATACCGGGCATCGGCACCATCGTTGAAGGAAGAGCTCAGACGCGAAGGGATACTGCATCCAGGAGACCGGGTGCCTGATGCAGCATTAACGGATTTTGAGAATCGCAAAACCAGGTTATATGAGCATCTGCAGGAAGGAAAATTTTTATTTGTGATGCGCACGAGCGGCAGCCGGATCGACAAGGAATATGCGTTTATTAAGCGGTGGATCCGCAAATCCGCGCCGTATTTTGGCAGCATGGTACAGCCTGCATTAGTGGCGCCAACACCGACAATGGGGCAGCCTGATGATATTTTATGCTGGAGTGAAAGGCATTTAAGCAGGGAATTCAGGCAATTAATCGGGCCGGGGGAATCTATGCTCGTACGGCCGGATGGTTATCTGCTTTTTCACAGCGATGATGCGGGGTGGGGCAGTTGGAAGGATGCAGTTGAGCTCTTTCTTGCAGCGGGGGCTGAATGGAACCTCGAGGAGCAGGAAGCACGGAAGTGGTATCAAAATTTCAAACTGATCAGCCGCAGGTTGAAAAAACAGCTGATATTCAGTAAATAAGAAAGCTTCCCGTAAAGCCGGTACCGTATACAGCGGTCGCCGGCTTTTTGAAACGCCCGCACATGTATTACGTAAAAACGAAAGAAAACATTGACATTTTCATTCCAAAAATAGGAAAATGAACGGGTTGAATGTCTAACAAATAAGGAGAGAAAACCATGTCATCGATTTTAGAAGTGAATGATGTACATAAGCGTATTCGCGGTAAAGAAATCATTCAGGATCTGAATTTCTCTGTCGAACCGGGAGAGGTTTTTGGCTTTCTCGGACCGAACGGTGCGGGAAAAACGACAACGATCCGTATGATGGTCAGGCTCGCCCCTATTTCGTCCGGAGATATTCTTATTGATGGATACAGCATCCAGAAATCGTATGCGAAGGCGGTTAAACAGGTCGGAGCCATTGTGGAAAATCCGGAAATGTACAACCATTTAACGGCAGAAAAGAACCTGATCCACTTTGCCCGGATGAACGGGAAGGTGGATCACGAACGCATTGACGAGCTGCTCGAGCTTGTGAAGCTGGAGCATGTGAAAAAGAAAAAAGTGCGCACCTTTTCTTTAGGCATGAAGCAGCGGCTCGGTATTGCCCAGGCGCTTCTGCACCGGCCGAAGCTGTTGATTTTAGACGAACCGACTAACGGCCTGGATCCGGAGGGTATCCGAATGGTACGGGCTTACCTGCGCCGGTTGGCTGAGGAGGAAGGGCTGGCGGTGCTTGTTTCGAGTCATTTGCTCTCAGAAATGGAGCTGATGTGCGACCGTTTTGCGATTATCCAGGACGGTAAACTGATCAGCATTGAAGATCAGCGCGTCCCAGAAGGAGAAGGGCGCCCGGTGCCGTACCAGATTGATGTCGGTCCGCAGAAGCTGGAGGCTGTGATGCGGATGGTGAAAGAAGCTTATCCCGACCTGCAGATAGAAGAAGCAGACCAGCGGTTGACGATATACATAGAAAAAGAGAACGTCCCAGCCCTTCTGCGCTATGTCATGGAAGCCGGATTTGATATTTATGAAGCAAAAGAAGATAAACAAACGCTTGAAGACCGGTTTCTTCAAGCAACGTCGAAGGAGGGCTCCTCATGATCCGCCTGATTCAAAACGAATGGATGAAGCTGTTTTGGCGTATCAGCACGTGGGTGATGACGGCAATTCTGCTCGTCGGAGTAGTGGGTGTTCTCATTTATTCCATCACCAATCAGCCCTCAGCGGATGAACTGCCGTCTGAAGAACAATGGAAAGCAGGGCTGGAGCAGCAGATCGCTGAAGACCAGCAGGCGCTGGAGGATAGCGGGGGTGCCAATGCAGAGTTTTATGAACAGAATATTGCGGAAAACGAATACCGCATTCAAAATGACCTGCCGCCGCAGAGCGCTACAGGGGAAAGCGTCTGGTCATTTATGAGCACGAATGCAGGGTTACTCGACCTGCTGAGTATTTTTGTTATTATCGTAGCGGCTACGATCATTTCTTCTGAGTTTAAAAGCGGGACTATTAAGCTGCTGCTGGTCCGCCCGCCGTCCAGGATCAAGATACTGACGTCCAAATATCTTACAGTGATCCTTTATGCTGTTGCAATGCTCGCTCTGCTTTTCGGGGTCTCATTTATCCTGGGCGCTCTTTTCTTTGGATTTGGTGAACCTTCCACCGAGTTAGTCTACACGGACGGGGAGGTCGAACAACGGCCGCAGGTGCTTGCACTTGCGATCGATTATCTGACCGGATCGGTGAATTTTGTCATGCTTGCGACACTGGCATTTGCCATTTCAGCCATTTTCCGGAGTGAAGCGATGGCGATTGCCATCAGTGTTCTGTTATACGTAGTGGGCGCTGGTGTAACAAGCACGCTGGCTCTTGCCTACGACTGGCCGAAGTATCTGCTGTTTGCAAATACGAATCTGAATCAGTACTTTACAAGCGGAGGACCGCCGGTGGAAAGCATGACGCTTGGTTTTTCCGTTATCGTCCTGATTGTGTACTGGCTGATTTTTATGGGATTTGCGGTGTGGATGTTCAAAAAAAGAGAAATCAGCGTAACCGGTTAACGAAGGTTGTTTGAATTCCGGTATAGACAGGGAACAAAATAACTGAAAGTAAATGAAGAGGAGTGTGCGCCTATGGTGAAACGTACGGCAGAAAAAGTACTTGGAATTATTGCGGCTGTTTTAAGCGGCCTTGGCATCATTTTAGGAATTGTCCTTTTGTTTGTGGATGCTTCTGCGTTAGAGGAAGCAAATCAGATGATTCAGGAAGAAGGGGGAGAAACACTGAATGCGCAGGATATGGCTGCACAGTTTACCGCCTTCGGTATCAGTCTGATCATCTTTTCAGCGATTGCAACAATTCTTGCAGCGGTAGGCGTTTTCCTGCTGAAGCGAAATAAACGCTCCGTTGCTTCCGGCATTTTGTTTTTCCTTGCGGCAATTGCCGGCTTTATAGCAGTTAACCTATTTGCGATTGTTCATTTTATTCTGCTCGTGGTGGCAGGCATTATGGCTATTGTCCGCAAGCCGGACACGCCAGCTGATAATTCCGCAGACGTTCAGGAATATCCGGAATAACAGAAACGGGGGCTCCGAGAAATTCGGAGCTCTTTTTTATGAGGAGGACGAAATGAGGGTACTGGTGATTGCGGACACCCATATGCCGAAAAAGGCAAAGGAGTGGCCGAAGGAGCTTTATGGGGAATTTGCAGAGGCTGATTATATTATTCATGCCGGAGACTGGCAGAGCCCGGACGTGCTGGAGGATTTAAAGCAGTACGCCCCGCTTACGGGAGTATATGGAAATGTGGACGGGGACGATATAAAAGCTCTGGTGGGAGAGAAAGAGGAGATCGTTCTTGAAGGGTGGCGTATCGGTATTGTGCACGGTCACGGAGAGAAGGGAACAACTGAAAAAAGGGCCGGGGAAGCGTTTGCCCCCGGCCGGAAGGATATTATTATTTTCGGTCATTCCCATATCCCCTACCTGCGGTATGCCGGGAAAACGTTAATGTTTAACCCGGGGTCGCCGACGGATAAGCGAAAGGCGGCGATGTTTTCCTACGGGCTGCTAGACCTCAGCCATGACCATTTTGAAGCCCGGCATGTATTTTTCCACGGTAAAAGCTAAACGAAATACTGAAGGTCCGAAGCGTTGGTCGGATATGCAAACATTGTCCGGGATAAGGAGCTCGCCGGGATCTCGTGCTGAATCACAAGCGTCATATAGTTAATGAACGAGGCTGCATCACTGTTTAACGCGTGAGCGCCGACAATGATGTCCTTCTCCTTATCAATAATTAATTTTACAAAAGCCGTTTTTTCATTTTTGTGCTTGTACGTAAACCACGAGCTGACGTCTTCAGTAACTGTAGAAAGTCCGCGGTCAGAAGCCGCTTCACCTGTCAGGCCTACCGCTGTTAACCCGGGCACGGTGAATGCTGCAGAAGCGATCGGTCCGTAATGAATGGGCGTGCTGTTGTTTTCGAGCAGATTGGTGGACACGTAGCCTGCCTCAAATCCGGCTAATGGAGTTAACGGGCTGCCGGCCGTATCGGCGCAGTCGCCGGCGGCGTAAATATTTTCATTGGTCGTATTTTGCAGATATTCATTTACAGTAATACCCTGCTTTTTATCGTAGGCAGCACCCGCTTTTTCCAGATTCAGCGTTTGCACGTTCGGCGTGCGGCCGCTGCCATGAACGACAATATCGCCATAAAAGGATTCTTCTTTCTTTGTATAAACCTGATACCCGCTGCCCTCCGGACGTATTTCGGCTGCTTCGGTATGCAGGTGCACGTGCACACCGATCGATTCGGAGTAGTCAATGAGCTTTTGGACAAGCTCAGTATCAAATCCTTTCAATGCACGATCTCCGCGCTGTAGAATATGAACATCGGCTCCCGCCCGTTTGGCAATATGGGCAAACTCAAAGGAAATATAGCCGCCGCCGATAAAAACAATGCTTGATGGCAGCTGATCGAGTTCGAGAAAATCATCGCTGCTGAGCATATGTTCAGATCCTTCAATTGGAAGGCTGGCGGGGCTTGCGCCGGTGGCGAGTACGAATTTTTTACCCTTAATGGGGCGTCCGTCCACTTCTATCGTTTCATGGTCGATAAAATGGGCGCGTCCGTGCAGGGTATCAATGCCGCTGTCTTTTAAGCTTTGTTCGATAGCTTCCGGCACGCCCTCGACAAAGGTGCGTTTGAAATTCATCAAATCTTCCCAGTGGATGGATAAGCTGCCTTCAAGACCAAGGCCTTGGAGACGCTGGGCCTGCTCGAGCACCTCTGAAGCATGGATGAGAACCTTCTTCGGGTCGCATCCACGCAGGGCGCAGGTGCCGCCGTAGGGACGTTCATCCACTATAGCCGTGTTCCAGCCGGCTCCATTTAGGTTTCCTGCAGCGGTCATACCCGCCGAACCGCTTCCAATTACAATAACGTCATACATAGTATTTACCTCCTTTAATCTCTTCGTTCCTATTCCTTTAGCTGGAAAAAATAAAACGAAGACCGAAATGGAAAACTATTAATCGAAAGAAGGAAGAGCACATGCAGTATGAAACAGGCGAATTCCATTCAGAACGACTGATGACCGGGCTTTTGTTCTGGTCAGGGCTGATTGTCATGTCGAGTTTGTACATGACAATACCGCTCATACCAACTTTTTCGGAAGCATTTCATATTTCTGCCGGAGAAGCCGCCTGGGCAGGGAGTATTTTTTCCATCTTTTTCGCGGCAGGCTGTCTGCTGTACGGCCCGTTATCGGAACGGGCGGGGAGAAAACGCACGATTGTAGCAGGCTTGCTTGTGCTTGCTGTCGTAACTCTTTTGCTCGGGATGGTGTCGACCTTTGCTGCTCTGCTGATCGGCCGGGCTCTCCAGGGGCTGGCGGCTGCTTCATTTTCACCGGTAGCGCTTGCTTACATTGGCGATATGTTTGCACCGGCTAAGAGAGGCTCGGTTATCGGGTTTATCAGCGCCGGCTTTTTAATTGCCGGGATTTTCGGCCAGACGTGGAGCAGTGCCGCCATGCAGGCGGCCAGCTGGCACTGGGCCTTTTTACTGCTCGGTATTGTGTATGTGCTCACCTTTGTTTTAATGTGGCGCCTGCTTCCGGTAGATCCGTCGAAAGGAAAAACGGGCAGTAAGCCTTCTTTTTTCTCCCAACTGCAGACGGCAGCCAAAAATAAGAGCCTGCTGCTCTGCTTTATCGTCACTCTTTCGGTGCTTATGGTTTTTGTGGGGATGTATTCTTCGCTTGGGCAGTACCTGCAGGGCGTGTTCCAGCTAAGTCAGGGAGACATTTTATACGTTCGCGCTGCGGGGCTGCTGGGCATCAGTGTTGCTTTTTTCACAGGGAAATAGAGCATGCGTGTCGGCAGTCCGTTTATTCTTCGCGCCGGTCTCGGTATCGGAGCGCTATCACTTTTGCTGATGATCGTAACCGACAGTTTATGGCTGCTTGTAGCATGGAGCGTGCTGTTTACGGTCGGAGCTGGTTTAATCGTTCCTGCGATTATTGCGCTTATCAACCAGGTGGGGGCTGAAGTGAGAGGGGTGGCAACGTCGCTGTATACATTTATTTTATTTATCGGGGCCAGTATCGGGCCGGTGCTCAGCACCGCAGTAAGCCAGGCTGTGTCTGTCGAATGGGCCTTCGGTGTTCTCGCTTTGATTTACGCCGCCAGTTTTGTAACAGCTTTAGGAATACGTGTACCAAAGCAGTAAAGAAGTCGTTAAACGGCTTCTTTTCATTTTATGTGAATTTATTTAACATATTTTTTCTTCTGAATAGGTTTTATCGGAAAAATACACAGGAATAACACAAACAAGAAAGAGTAATGAAAGAAAATCTAACAAAGTAATTTCTACATTATCGCCTAATTACTCGAAATTTTCAGAAAATAATGGTACGATAAAAATCCAGGCAGGAGAATAATAAATATTATATTTAGATAATTCAGATAAACAGGAGTGGTGAACATGGTTAAAAGCAGCACGAAGCGGTATTTGGAAGCCCTACGTTTGACGGTGGAGGAACCTTCTTTTTCTTATCTGGCCAAAATTATGAACGCTCACTTGTTTACCCTTCCATTTGAAAATGCGAGCAAACTAATATACCACCGGGAAAATACCTTGGAAAATTATACGCCGGACACGCAAACCTTTGTCGATAATTTCGAAAAATACCAGTTCGGAGGCACGTGCTTTACCGTTAATCAGAAGGTGGCGGCTATACTTCAGGATTTAGGCTTTGATGCTTACAATATTGATATGGGTCCGGAACACATCGCGACTGTTGTCCGGCTGCAGGGCGAGCATATTCTCGTGGACTGTGCCGTTTCGGCGCCGATTTTTTCACCGGTGCGCCTGGAGAGGTCCGACCGGAACATTTATATGTATCACGATGAAAAGATTGTCATCAGTCCGGTGGATAAAGAAAATCATTTGTATGAATTCAAACGATATATAAAAGGGACGCTGACAAAAGATCAGTGGGTATTTAACGCTGACCAGCCGAGAAGCCAGAAATATCTTAACGATATGGTAGGTCATTCCCACCGGGAGGACGCCATGTTTATGTCACTGCTGAGACTGCAGATGTGGCAGCCAACACGAAACATTACGCTGAAAAATAACCGGATGCGCATCTATCATCCAGACGGAACGACGGAAAAAAGAGATCTGCAGTCGATTGAAAAAATCGAAGAAGTGGTTCAGCATGAGTTCGGACTCGGAAAACTGCCTGTGCGAAAAGCGGTTGAATATCTCGAAGCTAAAGGGATAAACGTATTCGCCTCCTTAAATAAAGAAGAGGCATCTTAAGTGAAACCGGCGCTGCCTGCGCCGGTTTTTTGTTTGAAGACGGTTGCGGCCGGTTATCTGTATCGCATATGATAGACAGACAATATTAACACAGGGCAGGTGTCTGGATTGAATAACGCGATTGCTGAGGTGAAGCTGGTACCCTTTAAACGGGAGCATTATGACAGGTTAATCGAGTGGGTGCCGTCGGCCGATTTTTTAAAGCAGTGGAGCGGAGAAGCTTTTACATACCCGCTGAATGCAGAACAGCTCGATGATTACCGCAGGCAGCAGGAGGGAGATAATCCTAAACGGCTTGTCTATACTGCCCTGCATCAAACAAGCGGAGTACCCGTCGGTCACATATCGCTTGGGGCCATTAACTACCACGATCGTTCCGGACGGATAGGCAAGGTGCTCGTTGGAGATGAAACGATGCGTGGGGTGGGTCTTGGGCAGTGGATGGTCCGGGAGGTATGCCGGATCGCTTTTGACGAATTGCAGCTGCACCGGGTGGCTCTCGGAGTTTTTGATTTTAACGCTTCCGCTTTGCGGTGCTATGAGCGTGCCGGCTTTCAGCGCGAAGGGGTAAAACGGGATCTTCGTCTTGTAGGGAACACGTATTGGTCTCTTGTGGAGATGAGTATGCTCGAAGAGGAGTGGGAGAAGCTGCGTTAATTTCCGTGCCGGCGGCTGCCGCTTTTCTGGAAATTTCACTGTAAAAGGTTCATAATAAAAGGACAGGAGCCATCTGCGCTCGTGTCTTTTTTATAGGCGGGCAGCAGAAGCTTGATTACGGCTTGGAGGGAAGCGCATGGAGAAAAAACCATCTGTACTGGTAATGGTTTCTGTAGAGGCAGAAAAAGAAGCCCTGCAGGAAGCAGTAGAGGCAGAAGATGCCTGGGAGGTGCAGGTAGGCGGTGTCGGAGCAGCACAGATGAGTGTCCGGACATCGCTGCTGCTTGCTGAACACGACTATGATTTAGTTATAAACGCCGGTATTGCGGGTGCATTTCCGGATAAAGCCTGGCTGGGTGATATTGTGGCAGCCAGCGAAATCGTCGCTGCGGATATGGGGGCAGAGACAGAGGAAGGATTCGCTCCGCTCGAAAAGCTTGGGCTGGGGCCGACGCGTTTTCCGGCAGAAAAAAGGTATACGCCTGAGCTGATCCGGCGTCTTGCAGAGAATGGAATTTCAGCTGTTGAAGCCCCGGTGCTTTCTGTGTCGACCGTAACCGGTACACAGGCAACGGTGAACCAGCGGGCGTTTTTATATGAAGATGCTGCGGCAGAAGCAATGGAAGGCTACGGCGTGGCAGCGGCCGCCAGCTATTTCGGAATTCCGGTAATGGAAATACGCGCCATATCAAATGAAGTCGGGCCAAGAGACAGGGACGCCTGGAACATACCGGGAGCACTGGATTCTCTGCGGTCGGCTGTACTTATATTGCAGGAGGTTACATCATCATGAAAATAGCTTTTTCCCCGTGTCCCAACGACACGTTCGTGTTCCATGCCTGGACGCATGGGCTGGTAAAGGATACAGAAGCTCCGGAAGTCACATTTGCAGATATTGATATTACTAACCACTGGGCCGCAAACAAAGAAGGACCGGAAGTGATGAAAATTTCCTACGCGGCTCTTCCATGGGTGCTTGAAGATTATGCTCTTCTTCCGAGCGGTGGTGCCCTTGGGTACGGCTGTGGCCCCTTAGTATTAACAAAGGGCGAAAAAACGCCTGAACATTTGATCGGTAAAACGGTAGCAGTGCCGAGTGAACGGTCCACGGCTTATCTGCTGTTCCGTTTATGGGCATCCAAGGTGATCCCTGAAGGTGTTGGAGAAATTAAAGTGATGCCCTTCGATGATATTATGCCGGCAGTCCGGGACGGTGAAATAGATGCCGGCCTTGTTATTCATGAAGCCCGATTCACGTACCATAATTATGGCCTGTCGCTTGTAGAGGACATGGGCAGCTGGTGGGAAAGAGACACCGGCTTCCCGATTCCGCTTGGAGCGATCATTGCCCGCCGCCATTTAGATACGCAGACGCTCGCAGATAATGCCCGGCGCTCTGTGGAATACGCCTGGGAGCATCCGGAGGCGTCAAGTGATTTTGTCATGGAAAACGCCCAGGAGATGTCCCCGGAGGTGGCTCAGTCCCACATCGAGCTGTATGTTAACGAATTCACCCGTAAGCTTGGCGATGACGGGTACGCCGCTGTGGAAACCCTGCTCGGACGGGCAATGGAAGAAGAATTGATCCCTTCCTTTGATCTGAAAAAAATCAGGCTGTACTAAACAAAGAAGCTTCACCTGGAAACAGGCGGAGCTTCTTATATATCTGCAGTTTTCATTTTCCTCGCTGCCAAAGCGGCGCGGAGGCTGTGAAGAATCATGCCCGCGAGCACGAGCGCAATGCCGGAGAACGTCAAGGCCGAAGGTGCTGCCGTATGAAGCAGAAGCATTTCGCCGATAAGGGCAAACAGCACTTCCCCGGACTGAGTCGCTTCGACGCCGGCTAATTTGGCAGTATCGTTTTTCACCAGCTCCGTAGCATAAAAAAACAGGACAGTGGCAATGATTCCGGAGGAAACAGCAACGATGAAGGACTGGGAAATCTGAGACCTGCCGGGAAGTCCGTGTACGGAAGCTCCATACAATGCTAAAATAATCCAAAAGGGCATGCTCGCAATAGTCATGCCAAGCACCCGCTGGAAAGTAGTGAGCCCGTTTCCGGCGACGTGCATCATTTTCCGGTTGCCAAGCGGATAGGCAAAGGCAGCCAGCAGCAGGGGAAGAACACAGAGCCAGACATTCAGTAGCGGAACAGCTGAAGCATGTTCAGCCTGCATAATAAACACTCCCGCAAGAATCACTAAAGAGATTAGTACGCTCTGGAGCGGGATGCGCTGCTTAGATCCGGATGTTTTATGTAAAAAAGGCACAAGCAGCGACCCGGCAATGATAGTAATTTGAAAAGTGGCGGCGACAAGCCAGCCAGGACCGTAGACGGTGGAAAAGGCGATGGGTGCGTAAAAGAGGCCAAAACCGACTGTGCTCCAAAGAAGCCACTCTGAAGGACGGGCGCGGAGATGATGGAAAACGGGGCGAAGCCGTTTCTGTGCTCCGACGATTAAGATAAGCATGGGCAGCATAAAAAAATAACGAAGCGACGCACTCCAGGCCCAGTGGCCGCCGGAAAGCTCCATCGAACGGTTCAAAACAAACGTGACAGAAAAAAAAAGGGCTGCTGTAAGGCCCAGCAAAATAGCTTTCATTTATGAGGACCACCTTCGATACAATATTTGGTTATTGTATCACAGCTAAAAATTTTTCCCAATATTCTGTTGAATAAAAATGGCGGGACACCGTGCTTATGCAAAAAAATCAGGTAAAGAAAGCAGGTGGAGTATGAAGTACCCTGAAGCTCTAAAAAAGGGAGATACAATTTATGTAACAGCGCCGTCGAGCGGAGTACCTGCGTCTTTACACGGGGTGCTTCAGCAGGCGGTGAAAAAAGTCGAAACGAGAGGCTTTCATGTCCGGGTCGGAGAAACGGCTTGGTGGCAGCAGAAGGCAGCAAGTGCCGACCGTTTTCAAAGAGCCGAGGAGCTGATGATGGCACTGGCAGACCCGGAGGTGCAAGTAGTGATGCCTCCGTGGGGAGGAGAGAGAATCGTAGATATTCTGCCCCTGCTGGAATGGGAATGGCTGCGTGACCTGCCGCCCACCTGGATTCTCGGCTATTCTGATACGAGTACACTTGCCTTTGCCTACACGATGATGACAGGAACGGCTTCGGCCCATGGCACGAATTTGTTTGATCTGGCTGCGCCTATTTGGGACGACGTGACAAAAAAATGGGAGCGGGCTTTAAAAGCTCCGCTGGGCGAAGCCATCTACCAGCACTCAAGCTCGTATTATCAATCGTCCTGGGAGAAGGCATTTGAGCAGCCAGGCTCAGGATTTGTGCTGGATAAGCGGACGGTGTGGAAGCATCTTGGAGGGGCGAATACGGATGAATTGAGCGGGCGTCTTCTTGGCGGGTGCCTGAATACGCTGCCGCGTCTTGTCGGCACCCCGCTGGACCGCGTACAGGAGTGGCGTTCAGAAAAAGTTATTTGGTACCTGGAGTCCACAGGCATGGATGCAGCAGAAATTCATCGTGCCCTGTGGCAGCTGCAGCAGGCGGGCTGGCTGGATAACGCTTCCGGCTTACTTATAGGCCGGCCCGAAGGATACAATGAGACAGAAGGCTTTACCATGGAGGACAGTCTGAGGGAGCTGTTCGGGGGCCGCCTTCCTGTCTGGTATGACGCTGATATTGGGCACATGCCTCCACAATGGACGTTTATTAACGGAGCATTTGCCAATATCCGTTTTGACCGGGGCCAGGCCGAGATGACCATGAGAAAATCCTAGAAGGAGGAATCACTATGCAGCTAGAAAGCGGCCGGCTGCTTTTAAGGCCTTTTTCGGAAAAGGATGTAGAGGTGTTAGCAGAGCTTGCAAATAACTACCGTATTGCGAAAACAACCCTGGAGCTCCCATACCCCTATACAGAAGAAGATGCAAGGTGGTGGATCGGGCATCATCCAGGCTGGATGGAGGAAGGCTCCTGTTTCCCGTTTGCTGTTACTAAAAAAGATGAAGACGAATTAATGGGAAACATCACGGTGCGCGTGCAGCCTGAACACCGCCGCGGCGAGCTTGGGTACTGGCTCGGGGCGGACTACTGGGGGAACGGTTATATGAGTGAAGCAGCGGCGCTGATACGGGACTTCAGCTTCCGCACATTGAAGACGAACCGGCTGACAGCTCCTGTAATGAGTAAAAATCAGGCTTCGGCCGGAGTGTTAAAGCGAATCGGCATGCGTTATGAAGGCACTCTGCGCCAGGACGTCTGGAAATGGAGCTGCTACGAGGATGTAGATATGTACGGCATGACTGCTGATGACTGGAAGGATGCGTAAAATAAGCGCTGCCGATACGGCAGCGCTTGTCAGCTTTTTAACAGAAACACATTATCGTCTTCATCGCGAAAGCTTGCATAAGTAATTCCATTCATCTCTGTTGGTTCTTCGTCAAAAACAATATTCTGGGCTTTCATCCACTGGTAGGAGGCGTGCACATTGTCGCATTCAAAAACAATCGATGGCTTCAGCTCCTGCCAGTTCATAACGTAGGATTTAGGGTAGATAGCGAGTGCTGTTTCCGCCCCCGGGGCTGCTACCTCGAGCCGGTACGCGTTTGGCCCAAGCGGGTCTTCGCGCCGGACTTCAAATCCTATTTTTTCTGTCCAGAATTCTTTTGCCCGCTGCTGATCTTCTACATACACAGCCGTAGAGGCAATTTTTCCTATCATGTTTATACTCTCCTTTAGACGCACTGTTTTATTATATCAACTGCATGCAAAATTCCAAGGGAAATTATTTCCGGCAGTTCTTTTGAAATGAACTCCGACAGGGAATACGTATAAAATATTCGAAAAAAGGAGACTGTATACTATGCATGAACTGCATCCAGATGATCTGCCGGTAAAAGAAGTGTATAAGCTATTGACAGGCGCGGTCATCCCCCGCCCGATAGCCTTCGTCACCACGATGGCAGAAGACGAAACATTAAACGCAGCACCGTTCAGCTTTTTTAATGCGGTAAGTCCGGACCCGCCGGTGTTAATGATATCTATTACGAGAAAGGACGGGAAGCCAAAGGACAGTGCAAAAAATATTTTGGACCGCGAAGAATTGGTGATACACATAAGCGATGAAGGTATTGTAGAGGATTTAAACATTACAGCAGCCACGCTCCCGCCGGAGGAGAATGAACTCGAGCACACTGTTCTACATACGGTGCCAAGCAAAATGGTGGAAGTGCCCGGTATCGAAGAAGCAAATATCCGCTTTGAATGCCGGCTGCATAAGCACGTGCCGCTTCAAAACGCCGAAGGAAAAATTACTCAGGATGTTATATTTGCAGAAATTATATGTATCCATGTTTCCGAGGGAGTATATGACAGTGAACACAATTATATTCTTCCTGATAAGCTGAAGCCGGTCGCACGTCTGGCAGGAAATGATTATTCCAAGCTTGGGGAATTATTTACGCTTGAACGCCCGAAATAAAAAAGTCCGCGCCTGTTGCCGTAAAGCGAACAGACGCGGGCTTTTTATTAGATCGAAGCTGTAGTGGCAGTTGATTGTTTTTGTACTTCTTTGATGAGCTCATAGGAACGAAGGCGTTTGGACTGGTCGTATACACTGCCGCTGATCATAATTTCATGAACCGGGACGCTTGAAGAAAAATCTTCAAGCTGCTGACGTACGGATTCTGGTCCGCCCTGGATCGTGCCGGCGTCCCAGCGTGCCATCATCGCTTTTTCCTGGGACGTCCAGAGTGCGTCCATATCTTCTACCGGTGGCTGTATTTTCCCCGGACGATTGCGGATTAAGCTGAGAAACTGCTGTTTCATTGTAGTGCCAAGGTAGTCGGCTTCCTCATCTGTCTCTCCGGCGATTACATTGATACCGGTCATGGCATAGGGTTCATCGAGCACCTCAGACGGCTGGAACGAATCCAAATACAGCTGCAGGGCTGCTTTCATATTCTCTGCCGCAAAGTGGCCGGCGAAGGCATACGGAAGTCCAAGCTGTCCGGCAAGCTGGGCGCTGAATCCGCTGGATCCCAAAAGCCAGATTGGAATATCTAAACCTGCGCCCGGCACGGCTTTTACCTGCGGAGGGATGGCCATATTAGCTGGATCCTGGAAATATCTCTGCAGCTCTTCAAGACGGGCCGGAAAGTCTTCTCCGCTGTTTACATGACGGCGGAGGGCTGCAGCTGTCGTTTGATCTGTCCCCGGTGCCCGTCCGAGCCCTAGATCAATGCGTCCCGGGTACAGGCTTTCGAGTGTGCCGAACTGTTCAGCAATCGCAAGCGGGGCGTGGTTCGGAAGCATAATACCGCCCGAGCCGAGACGGATGCTTGACGTTCCTCCGGCAAGGTAGCTGAGTAATACAGAAGTAGCCGAGCTCGCGATTCCTTCCATGTTATGGTGCTCTGCCACCCATAAGCGGTTATAGCCGAGTTTTTCGGCATGCTGAGTCAGCTCGAGGCTTTTTGCAAATGAATCTCCCGCTGTTTCCCCTTCGTTTACCGGGGATAAATTTAATACTGAAAGCGGCATATCTTTAAATGCTGGCATGAAAATCTCTCCTTTATATGACACGTCCTGCTGGTAATTGAGTCATAAAAAATTATACGCCTCCTGCGTACTGTTATTCAAAAAAGGTGCTCAATACTGAAAAATTCTCTAGTATAATAAAGTCAACTGAGCTTTAAAGCCAGGGGGAGGGCGAAAATGCATGAATATTGTTTTATCCGGATTTGGGGCTGTGGGACAGGCAGCGGTCCGTGTATTGATGAATAAAGAAAAAGAGTGGAAGCGCACGCACGGGGTGCATATAAAAATTACCGCTGTGCTTGACCGAAGCGGGGCTGTAGTGCATAGCGGCGGGCTGGATCTAAAACAGCTGCTGGAAGTAAAAGAGGAAACCGGCCGTGTGGATGACGGCTCGCTGCCGCCAAGGAATGTAGACCAGCTGTGGGCGGACAGCCAGGCGGATATATTCATTGATGCAGCAGAAACAGATATATTAACCGGGGGATCGGGACTGCCGCTCATGCAGTCAGCGTTAAAGCATGGGGTGGATGTTGTCTGCGTCAGTAAAGGAGCGCTTGCCTATGCCTGGGATAATCTGCACGAGCTTGCTGAAGCTTCCGGAAGATCAATAAAATACAGCGGAGCGGCAGCCGCTGCCCTCCCGACTGTGGACACAGCCCTGTACAGCTTAGCAGGGGCGGAAATACATGCAATCGAAGGACTGCTGAACGGAACCAGCAACATGATTGCGACAAGGGTCGCAGCTGAAAATATTACGCTGCAGGAGGCGTGGAAAACAGCAAAAAAAGAAGGGAAAGCCGAGACAGACCCTTCTGAGGATATTGGGGGGAAAGATACAGCGCTAAAAATGTATTTTCTGACCAAAGCCTGCCTTGCGCCGGAAGTGAACTGGAAGAACGTCACAGTGCGCGGTCTGGATCAGCTCTCTGAGGCTGAATGGAAGCAGGCGGAGCAAGGGAAAACAAAGTGGAAACTAGTCGGGAAAGCGCACAAGACGGCAGAGGGAACCGTGGTTTCCGTTGAACCCAGGCTACTCACGAGGGAGCATCCTTTCTTCTGCGTTGACGGTGCGGAAAAGGCAGTGCTTTTTTCCACAGATACGATGGGAAGGGTCTTCGTTTCTGGGGGCGCGTCTTCCCCAACAGGAGCAGCGGCTGCAGCATGGAAAGACGTTATTCACCTTGCGCGTGAAAGATATTGAACGAAATTATTTTCTGCGCATGAAAATTTATAGAGCTTGCTGACACCGTATATAGAAAATTACTAATAAAAATAGTGGCTCAACACCAAAATATGTTCTTGACCCTTCAATACTGCACCCGCTTGTCGTTACACTCTAAAAGCAGGCGTTGTTTGTAACCCTCCGGGTTACGAGTGAAGTAATGGCGGCGCTGCAGCGCCTTGATTTTATTATTTT
>NZ_JBQOJA010000016.1:0-69413 GCF_054971385.1 Marinococcus tarijensis
GATCTGTACGCCTTCTACCGGCAGGTGGAAGCGAGCGGATGCCCGGACATGGCCCAGGCTGCCGCCACCGTTCGGCGCTGGCAGACTGAAATCCTGAACAGTTTTACGTTCGATGACCATAATGGCACCGTGGAAGGACTGAATAATCAGACCAAGGTGATCAAACGGAACGCCTTCGGGTTCCAACGGTACGACCGCCTGCGGGCCAAAGTGTTATTGCATCATCAATATAAATGGTCGCTCGCCGGATAACGGAGGGGTCACCCCAACATTAGACATAGAACCTATAAAAATGTCGAATAAGCTATATTATCGGTGGAAGCCTGTTGGGCCATGGCGGACCATCGGTCCGCCGTGACCGGCAGGTTCAAGGTGCGGCACATGGCTTCAAGGCGCTTGTTCATGATTGTTCTCCCAGCGAGAACCGATCATAAAACGTCAACGAACGCGTGTCGACATCGAGCGAAGATAGGGAAGCAGATGGCCGGTGGTCAGCCGGGGCCGTCTGTTTCTTTTTGTTGTGGTCTTCCCATCGGGAAGCCGACGGGCCGAATCGTTGAAACGCAACCGGCGAGCCCTGACAAAACATCGATAGGTCGCCATGAAGCGTTTCTTTAATCAGAATATCGTTGCCCGCATAGGTGGAGGCAAGCATCCATTTCTCTCCCCGGTAGGACAGCGAGCCATCCCAGTGCGATTTTCGGTACGTATGATAACTGGTATCGTACCGTTTCACGGTATGTATCGGCTGCAGCTGTTCGTCGGCCCAGCGTTCCTGAGGGGAGACACCCGTCGTTTGATGGATCTTTCGATTGCCGGTCTGGTCCAGCCATCGTAAAAGCTCTAGATTCGTCTGATCCAGGGAGGTAATCGATCGGCCCTGAAGAAAATGATTCTGCAGGTATTGAATCGACCGCTCCACCTTGCCTTTCGTTTGGGCCCGGTAGGGCCGGCAGGCCTTGGGAATAAATCCGTAATAATCGGCAAAAGCCGCGAATCGTTCATTCCACAACACCCGTCCCTGATCTCTGCCATGGACCACTGTCTTCATGTTGTCGAACAGAAGGCGCTGAGGGACACCGCCAAAATACTCAAATGCTCGAAGGAGCCCTTCCATCACATGTTCCAGGTCCTGTTTGTCGGTTAACCAGGCATACTTCATGCGCGAATACCCCAAGATCACCACGAATAGGGACAGTTTTTGCTGGCTGCCGTCGATCTCCACCAGGCCAATGTCTTTCCAATCCACCTGCATTTGTTCGCCCGGCCGGGTTTCGTACCGCATCGTATACTTTTTCTTGGCGGCAGCCCGGTAGGGCTTCATGTAATCCTTCAGAATGGTAAGACCTCCGTCGTAGCCCTTCATCTCAATCTCTTCGAACAATTTCACCCAATTCCATACCTGATCTTCCAACATGCGCTGGTCCAGATACGGCTTATAGGGATCGAGTTTACTGGCTTTCTGTTTCCGTTTGGATGGTATCGGTGCTGACGGAGCCGTGAGATATTTTCGTACGGTTTTTCGGTCCATGCGAAGCTCGCGGGCAATATCCGAGATCGACATCCCCCGTTCTTTCATTTCCTTGATCATAAAAAATTCCCCTTTCGTTTTCACAAACCACAGCACTCCTTTCTCAGCTATGGTTTGTATTGTACGTGGGGAAATTTATTCCGGCTATAATGGGGAGTTTATCATCGGCTTTAACAACGGTGTTCACTAGTGATGAGCAAATACATTTTGCAATTTGAAACAAAGAGGCTGGAGATGGATCATCATTTTTCTGGATCAGCGCAGGACGGCGATCTTAAATTATATGCTTCGGGCGGACCCCGTCTTGGAAGTTGAAAGATTAACGAAGCAGTTCGGTAATCTCACAGCGCACCATCTATTACGACCTTCAGCAGATTGATGACTGGCTCGAGGAAAATAAGCTGACACGCACCCAGCGGATCTACGGCAAGGGCATCTACCTGGACCCGGAGACGAAGCGGAAGCTGCAGGATGTTACCCACCTCGACAGCGACTGGGACTACCGGTTTGACCAGTGGGAGCGCCTTTACCTGATCGTTCTGCACCTTCTCGTGGCGAAAGCAAACGTGCGGACGAACACGCTGCTTGGCTGGATTAACGTGAGCCTCAGAGTCGCTGAAGCCTAAATACATAACAGCTCAAATAGCAGCCCGCTCTTAATTACAGAGCGGGCTGCTATTTTTTTGTTTTAGTGATCTATTATATATTTACTGCTTTTCTTCAATTAATATATTAAGTATTAACGTAGATACTTAAAGTTACACTTCTCCGGCCAACCGCTGAAATTCAGCCGCGAGCTGGGTAACTTTCTCATAATCACCGGTTTTAGCCGGTCCAGTGATCGACCCGCCGGCACCAATCATGATGGCCCCGGCCTGCAGCCATTCCAGCATGTTATCCAGGTCCACACCGCCGGTTGGCATCAGCTGAAGGTGTGGCAGCGGGCCGCGAAGCGTTTTGATAAAGGAAGGGGCGTACATCTCCCCGGGAAAGAGCTTGACCACCTGGGCGCCGTAGGCGAGTGCTTCGGTCGCTTCCAGGACGGTCATGATACCCGGAAGATAAGGAACCGCATAGCGGTTGCAGAGCTTCGCAACATCTTTATCGAAGGACGGGCTCACAATAAAGGACGCGCCCCGAATAATCGCAAGCCGGGCCGTTTCGCTGTCGAGCACGGTACCGGCACCGACCACGGCATCGGGATACTTTTGCACCAGCGTGCGCAGTACGTCGTCGGCATCCAGCACGGTAAAAGTGACTTCGAGTGTTTTAGAGCCGCCTTTCACGCAGGCATCTGCCGTCTTTATAGCCTGATCCGGGCTGTCGCCCCGGATCACAACCGCCACCTTGTTTTCCATCATTTGATTCAGAATATGAAATACTCTCATCACGCATCTCCTTTAATATTATTAGCAGTACCAATGTTTTCGCTGTAATTCCTGCCATCCGTAGAAAGAAACTTTATCAGCAATAATAAAATAATAAGTAAATACAGAACCCCTTTGCAAGTTTATCTGCGAAACAATTCTTTTCACGAAACTATTGAAAGCATTTGGTCTTAAGCTTAATGAAGAAAAAAGCTAAGATTATTATTAACAACCAACTGAAATGTCGCGACGAAAGGAAGGTTGTCTTATGGCGTTAGATCAAAGGAGTTTGGAAATTTTAAGCAATTTGCTGGAAACGGAGGAGCCATTATCCGTTTCTTACCTGGCAGGGACTTTTCAGGTCTCGGAACGAAGCATTTATCTGGACCTAGATAAAATCAGTCACTGGATGAAGGAAAACCATTTTTCCGGCCTGGGTCATCAAAGATCCAGGGGATACTTTATCGAGCCGTTCATGAAAAGGGCTATTGCAGAAAGTGGAATATTGTATCAGCAGGAATACATTTATTCACGCGAGGAAAGAAAATCGGTTATTTACCTTATTTTAATCAGCAGCATAAAGAATAAATGGATGGTAGCTGATTTTCAGGAGCTGTTCCATGTGAGCCGCAATACGGTTTTAGATGATGTCCGTCTGCTTCGGGAAGAGCTGAAAGCGTGGTCGTTGTCGATATCCTTTGATTTGACGGAGGGCTATCGCATCAAAGGCTTGGAAAAGGATAAACGCCGTAAGATCAGTCATTTGCTGCATTATCATTTTACAGAGGAAGGACGTTTCTCCTTTTCATTCTTCTCCAGGCTCGGGGAATCGATGAATTTTTTGCAATATTCTGCTGTAAAGCATATTGAAACAGTTATTCATCAGATTGAAGAGGCTGCGGGGATAGAATACACCGATGACATTATTGAACAGTTGAGTGTACGTTTTGCTTTCTTCCTGCGTCGTTCTAAGCATGGAAAGCATATACAGCTTGACCCGGCCGAACGGGAAGTGATTGTGAATACGCATCTCTACGAAATATCAAAGCAGCATTTACGTGCGCTTCCGTTATCAGAAGGAACATCGGCCACTGAAGAGATCATCTACTTTACGGCGCATCTTCTGAGTGCACGCACGAACCGTATATCTGAATCGATGTGGGGAGAGCTTGGAAGATCAGAACTGTTGGCAGCGATTTATTCTTTCATTCGAGAATTCGAAAAATTCGCACTCGTGGAAATCGAGGATAAAAGAGGCTTGGCCAACAACCTTTCAATTCACCTGCAGCCGGCCATCTTCCGGATGCGCTACGGCATACAGATGAAGGATAAAGCCCTGGAAAAAGTTAGAGAAAATTTAAATGATGTATATATTTTAACGAAACAATCCAAGCACGTTTTAGAAACCTTCCTCGGTCAGGTGATCCCCGACGAGGAGACAGCTTATCTGGCCATGCATTTTGGAAGCTGGCTGCAGCAGGAAGGTCTGGCACCGGTGAAAAAATGGAAAATGCTGATCGTCTGTCACAGCGGCATCGGTACTTCCAGGCTGCTGGAGAGTCAGCTGCGTGATCTGCTTTCGGATATCGAAATTATAGATACGGTATCACTGCGTCAGTACCATGACATGGATATCAGCGACGTTGACTACATTGTTTCCACAATATCGATCCCGGAGCGGGAAATTCCGGTCATTCATGTACCTATAGTTTTTAGCGAAACGGATAAAGAAATACTGCTTAATCAGATTAACGGACGCTGGAAGCAGAAAAGCTTCAGCCGGGAGCAGCAGATGAAGCAGCTGATGAAAATTATTGGCAGGTATGCAAAGATTCAGGATGCCAAAGGGTTGTCGGGTGAATTACAGGAATGGATGGAGCCCGAATTAGTGAGGGGAGCAAACACAAACAAGCAGACTTCTTCATTAGAGCATGTTTTGCCAGCGGGACATATACGTATGCTTCCTTCAGTAGGTTCATGGCAGGAGGCTGTCGAAGAAGCGTCCGCTCCACTTTTAGAAAATAATATTATCAGCAGAGAGTATGTAACGGCCATGCGACAGAATTTATTAGAGCAGGGGCCCTATGTAGTAATCGCACCCGAAATTGCCATGCCGCATGCAAGTTCAGATGCAGGTGTCCATCAGCTGGGCTTCAGTCTTTTATTACTCGAAAATCCGGTAGACATGATTGGCAAATCAGTAAAACTTCTTATTGTGGTAGCTTCTCCTGATGACTATAGCCATTTAAAGGCATTGGCAGAGCTGAATCAGTTGCTTTATGATGCCGGGAAACGTGAAGCGTTATTACAGGTGAGGGATGAGGAATCACTAATCAATATAGTTCATCCTGTGGGCCAAGACTCGGCCTCTTCCATATATTAATAAATTAGGTGATAGAATGAAATTTTTACCAGAAGAAATGATAAACGTGCAACATCCAGTGTCTTCACCAGAAGAGGCCATTAGGGCAGCTGGGGAGTTGTTGGAAAAGGAAAAAACAATAAGTGCTTCATACAAACAGGCAATGGTGGAGGCCTATATTTCCCAGGGGGCGTATTTTGTGTTGGCGCCTGGCGTTGCTGTACCTCATGCAAGGCCGCAGGACGGTGCGTTAGAGTCCGCTATTTCATTTGTACAGTTGGAGGAACCTATTGTATTTGGCCATTCGACAAATGATCCTGTCACCTTGGTATTTGGGCTAAGTGCAGCATCGAATGAAGAGCATCTTCATATTTTGCAGAAATTAACGATGCTTTTAAATGATCCATTAACGATAGAACATATGAAGGAAGCCAGAAACGTTCAGGAAATTACAAAAATTATTCAAAGGAGCGGGATGAAGAAATGAAAATTTTAACTGTATGTGGTTTAGGACAAGGTACAAGCCTGATTTTGAAAATGAATGTTGAAACCGCTTTAGAACAGAAAAATATTGATGCTGATGTGGAGCACATGGATGTTTCGTCTGCATCCGGCGTGCAGGCAGATTATATTATTACCAATCAGGAATTAGCCCCCAACTTAGAAGGACATAAAGCAAAACTGATAATTGTGCAGAACTATTTTGATCCTAAAGAGATCAGTCAGGCAATTGATGAGCAAATGGAAGTTTAATTAAGAGGTAACGCATAGGGGGATTTAGCATGGAATTTGTGTTTTGGCTAGCAGACAACTTCTTTGGGACACCGGCTATCCTTATTGGATTGATTGTATTAATCGGCTTGCTTCTGCAAAAAAAGAAAGCGAACCAGGTTATCACAGGTACATTTAAAGCAATCATCGGCTTTTTGATCATTACAGCCGGTGCGGGTATTATTACAGGTTCCCTGGAAGTATTCGAGCCGCTGTGGGCAGAAGTTTTTGGCTTGGATTACGCTTCCATCTCCAATTATATGGGACAGGAAACGTTTAACGCGGAGTTTGGAAGTGTGGTTACGCTTTCGATGACGTTTGGCTTTCTGATCAACGTACTGCTCGCACGATTTACACCATTAAAATATATTTATTTAACCGGACATATGATGTTTTGGACCTCGACGATCTTTGCCGGAATCATTGTCCATGCATCTGGTGGAAATGCAAATATGTTCGGTATGGTGGCATTTTTATCTATCGTTCTTGGAATTTACTGGACAGTGCAGCCAGCTATTGTTCAGCCTTTCATGAGGAGGATTATGGGTAATAATGAAGTTGCTTTAGGCCATACAAGCGCTTCTGTCGGATTGTTATCTGCACTGGCTGGAAAGCTTGTCGGTAAGAATTCACAAAATACAGAAGATGTCCAATTGCCAAAAGGACTGGAGTTCTTAAGGGATTCTAACGTTATCACGGCTCTTACGATGGCTCTTTTGTTTGTGACCGGTGCCATTTTAATCAGCTTCCGAAACTCTCCAGGAGCGGAGGAATTGGAAGCCATGGCTGGTGATCAGAGCTTCATCGTTTATGCCTTAATTCAATCGTTTACGTTCGCAGCTGGTATTGCCGTTGTCTTAACGGGAGTCAGAATGTTTATCGGAGAAATCGTACCCGCTTTCCGTGGTATAGCGACCAAAATAGTACCAGGAGCAAAGCCGGCATTAGATAACCCGATTGTATTTCCTTCTGCACCAAACGCAGTAATCGTAGGGTTTATTGGCGCTTTTTTTGGAGCATTGGTTTGGCTGGCGGTACTGGGTAACACCGTGAGTTATATATTTGTTCCAACGATGATCGTTTTATTTTTCCACGGTGCAACAGCAGGGGTGTTTGGAAACATCACTGGAGGCATCAGAGGAGCGTTCATGGGGGGAGTTATCACAGCCACTGTTGTAGCCTGGGGCCAGTTCGTTATGGTACGTATGCTGCTGCCGACTACCGTACCGGACACTGCCATGTGGGCTGCGGATTCTGACATGTTTATTCTCGGTCCAATCATCTATTGGCTCGCCCGATTATTCTTTGGATAGTATTGTTGGTATAGTCTACTAAACAAGAAGGTGAAATATTAATGTCATTTGTACGAACGCTTCATAAAGATATAGATCCAAAAGAAATGAATACCACTTATGCTCATGAGCATATTGTCTGCCGGCCCCCGTATTGGGTGGAAAAGCAGGAAGCAGATTTACTGTTGGATGATAAAGAAAAATCATTATTGGACGTGAAAGATTTCGTAGACCTTGGCGGCAAAACCATTGTTGATGCCACGGCTATAGATTACGGCAGGGACGTTACGGCTGTTGCAGACATTGCGGAGCGTCTTTCCATGCACATTGTAGGCACAGCCGGGTTTAATAAAAGCTTTCTATGGAATGCGGCCATTCCCGGCCATCTCCAGAAGAAGCTGGGCGAATTTAGAACCTACGGAGAATGGATCGAGCATACCTCTATACAGGGGCTGACAAAGCACGTTACAGAAGAGGTGGAACAGGGGCTGGAAGACACCAGCCAACGGGCAGGGCAGGTGAAATTCGGTACCGGCTACAACCGCATTACGCCGCTCGAGGAGAAAACGATCCGTGCAGTAGCACGGGCTCATCATGAAACGGGGGCTCCTGTGCATTCTCATACTGAAGTAGGCACGATGGCTTTGGAGCAAATTGAACTGCTGAAAAAAGAAGACGTTCCTTTGGACAGAGTGAGCTTTGGCCATATGGATCGGAACCCTGATCCTTATTACCATGAGCAGGTAGCGAAAACAGGGGCTTTCCTGAGCTTTGATGGCATTGGAAAAATCAAATATGCACCAGAGAGCACGAGGCTGCATTGTATTTTTAAGCTGGTGGAAAAAGGATATGCTTCTCAAATTCTGATTAGCGGAGACACAGCGAGGAAGTCCTATTACAGACATTACGATTACGGCCCGGGCCTGGCCTATATTTTAGAAAGCTGGGTTCCAAGGTTTATCGATGAAGCAGAGCAGATCGGTTTAGATGGTGAAAATTTAATCCATCAATTTTTCGTCGAGAATCCAGCCAGATGCATGACTTTTCACCGGTAAATAGGAGGAAACCAACGATGGATATTGCATTTGAAAGGTCCACAGAAATAAAAGAAAAAATTAATGAAAATCCGACAGCGGTATTACCGGTAGGTGCAGTAGAAGCCCATGGTGCTCATCTGCCGCTTGGCACTGACAATATTTTGGCTGAACGGCTGGCAAAACGACTGGCTGAGGAGACAAAAAGCTTCCAGCTCCCGCTTTTACCCTATGGGCAGGTATGGAGCCTGAAGCAATTCCCCGGCTCCATTAGTATCTCAAATGATGTGCTCATAAATACGATTGTCTCGATTGGTAAAAGTCTTCACCAGCAGGGGTTTTGTGTTTTTGCAATCGTAAATGGACACCTGGGTAACCAGACGGCCTTAAAAGAAGCAGCAAGACTGTTATACGAACGTTTTCCGGATTTTCGAGTATTTTACTTCTTTTATCCTGGGCTCAATCAGAAGCGGAAAGAAGTAGAGGAATCAGCGGTGCATCACTCCTATTTTCACGCCTGTGAAATTGAAACATCCATGATGAGGTATGTGGCTCCTGAGTACGTTGATATGAGCCGGGCCATTGATGATCCGCCCAATATCCCTGTGGAAGCAGATTTTACACCGACCCCCTGGGAGGTATTTACCGAAACAGCAGTTCTGGGTGAAGCCACAAAAGCAACTGCTGAAAAGGGAGAAATTATCATTGAACACGCTTTGCAGCAAATGAAAATGATGATGGAGCGTGCCAATGAGGAATGCAGGAAAGCAGGAAAGGAGAATAAAAAATGATTGAAACGTATTTTAATCGCATCCATCAACAGCTTGAGCAAGTACAAAAGTCGCAAACCGAACCGATGACTCGGGCGGCTGCACATATGGCTAAGTCACTCCAGCAAGGAGGGATTATTCAATTGTTTGGATGCGGGCATTCACATTTGCTGACTCTTGATGTGTATTACCGTGCAGGAGGAATGGTGCCTGTTCAGCCTATTCTCCACGAGCCATTAATGCTTCATGAAGGTGCTCTGCGTTCATCCGAATTGGAAAGAAAAAATCATTATGCAGAGACATTTATGAAAGAACAAACGATCAAACCAGAAGATACAGTGATCGTCATTTCTACTTCTGGAAGAAACCCTGTTCCGGTAGATGTTGCTTTGGAAGCAAAAAAAGCTGAAGCCACAGTAGTCGTAATTACATCAATCGCCTATTCAAGCAGTCAGCCGTCCCGGCATGAACAGGGATATAGGCTGGCTGATGTGGCTGATGTTGTCATAGACAACGCCGCTCCTCCGGGAGACGCTCTGCTGGAACTGGAGGAGGTGGAGGTGCCGTTTGGTCCCAGCTCTACTGCGGTAGGAGCTACTATTCTTCAAGCTGTGATGGCTCAGACGGTCCAAGAGCTTACCAGCTTAGGCATTGATCCACCTGTATTTCTTAGTGGGAATATTGACGGGGCAGATGAGCGAAACAAACGGTTGATTGAAGCGTATAAGGATCGTATAAAATTATAGCCGAGCGTGTATATGGAAATAGCAAAACCGCCTATTCATTCGAAAAGGCGGTTTTATTGATATTGGAATATTATTCACGACCGCTTACGAATCATCGGCACCCATTTCATATGCGTTCCGATCCGCCATACCCACTCCAGCGGGCCGTAGTAAAAGTATTTCAGCCACAGCGGGCTGGCGAGCAGCTGGGCGGCAAATACAAGCAGGCCGATGAACAGTGCGAACACGTAGCCCGGCGGGTCCCAGAGGCCCATGCCGTTAAAAAACGTCCGTCCGCTCTCGCGGAACAGGCTCACGAAAATGACCGACTGCAGCAGGTAATGGGTAAAGGTCAGTTTTCCCACGGCGGTAAACGGGACAAGAAACAGGGCGATGCTTTTTTGGCTCGTGCCGGTGAGCAGCAGTCCGAGGCCCAGCCCCAGGCTCACCAAAAACGCGTACACGTCGTCAAGATGAGCGACCAGCGGGCTGGCGGCTCCTGCGTACAGAGCGGCTTTTCCTAAAAGTCCGGCAAGGAGAAACACGACGGCGAGTCGCCATTTACGGTTGCGATCGTCCAGGGCTCTTGAAAAAATGCCGCTGCGATAGGCGTACATCCCAAAAAAGAAATAGCCAAAATGATCGATCATCGTCGACCATTCAATCAGCAGGTATTCCACGCCGGTCGGATATGTTTGATTTGTCGGCAGAGCGTCCTTCATCCACTGCTCCGGGTTCATCTGAAAAGAGGTATAGCCGTCCAGCAGGTCGATACCGGTGGAATAGCCGAGCCAGAACAGGAAGGCAAGCTCGAGCAGCCAGTTGGCTGGAAGCCGTAGGCACGTGAGCAGCACGAGTCCCGCAGAGGCATACATAAGTAAAATGTCGCCCGCCCATACAAAGAAGCCGTGCAGACCCCCGACGAAAAACAGGATTACAAGCCGCCGGATGAGGGTCGGATAAGGATTTGTGCCCTTTGTATGCAGCCGGCTGTAAATAAGCACGAGACTGATGCCAAACATCATCGCAAACAGCGGCCGGGCGCTGTCCTCGAATACGATGGCGACGGTTGTTTCAATAGTGGTGCCGAGCCAGGTTGGATTGGCCGGGTTCACCAACGCGAGGCCGAAGATATTAACGATAAATATCGCAAACAAGGCGAAGCCGCGTATTTGATCGAGTATGTCTATGCGCGGGCCTTGAGCGCCGCCCTGGGGAATTGCCATACGAAAACCTACTTTCTGCAAAGGGAACTTGTTCTCGGGTGTTGATCTAGGATGGGGCAAAGAACCCTCATAGAGGATATACGAAACTCAGGCAGAAAATAAAGGGCCGGAAGTCGGACAGGCTTTATTCACTCCGGGTGACCCTGTGTCACCGTCATCCGTAAAGCCGGGCCCTTTTCTTAACCGAAAAGGCTGTTTTTCTCCTTCACGTTAATTGCTACTTCCCCGTTTGGAATCTCACATTGGAGCAGCACGGATTTTGATGCCTGCTTTTCTTCGATGCTGTCCACCGCATAGGCTGTCCAGACTGCCTTGGATTTCGAGAGCTCCAAAAGGGCGTAGCCATGCGAGGTGCTGTCGAATAATTCAATCCAGGGATTTTCAATTTTGATGGCATTCTGCAGCTCTTTAAACAGAAACTCTGTGGGAATAATGCTTTCACTTAACGCGTCCGGCAGAAAGGTGCGAAAGATTTCGAGCGTCGCATTTTGAGGCAGGGGACTCGTATGGTCGAACAGGTTATTCAGGTTTTTCTGCACCATTTCGTTCAGATTGCTCGACGTCACGGACCCAACCATCAGCTCCACACCGTATTTATGGCCATCCCGGCTGTAATCCTCCTGCAGGTAGGAGGATTCAAAGGAATGAAAGTCGCCTGTCAGCGCAATGAAATTCTGAATGCCTTCATTCACCACTGTCTGGGCGATGGCCTGCCGTTCGTGTGCAAATCCGTCCCAGGCATCAAGGTTAATGTACCTGCCCAAAAATTTCAGCTGGGTGAGCTGCACCTGGTTGGCCCAAATGTTCCATAAGCTGTTGGAATTTTTCAATTCACCGAGAAACCAATCCTTCTGCTCCCTGCCGAGCATGGACCGGTCGGGGCTGTGAATGTTATCGCAGCCATCGGTGAAATAACGCTCCAGCTCCTGTTCGCCGCAGGGGTGAGCATCGCGGTAGGCGCGCTCGTCTGTAATGTAGAGCGTGGCAAGGTCACCAATAGTCATCGACCGGTACAGCTTCAGTCCCTCACCGGATGACGATCGGGACGGCACATACACCCTCGAAGGCATGTATTCCAGCCAGGCGCTGTTTGCCGAATGGCGCCGCTTTGGATCGGGCTCCAGGCTGTCATCCGGGGCCACCGCCGGAGCGTAGGCATCGTTTGCAAATTCATGATCGTCCCAGGTGGCCACCATGGCGTGGTTTTCGTGCAGCTTTTGCAGATCGGAGTCTGTACGGTACACGCTGTACAGGTGGCGGTAATCCTCCAGGGTAAAGGCTTTGTCTTCACCGCTTGGAAGGGTGATCTGCCTTGCTTCCATGCCGGTCTGGTACGAAGCGTCCCCGGCGGCTTCATACACATAATCTCCCAGATGCAAAAAGAAATCCATCTGCTCGTCCGCCAGGTGGGCCAGCGCATTGAAATAGCCGCTCGTGTAATCCTGGCAGGACACGTAGCCGATGGTGGCTGCGGGGCAGTCGCTGCCTTCCGGTGGAAGCGTGCGGCATCTGCCGGCTCTGCTCACCAGGCCGCTCGTTGTGATAAAACGGTAATAGTAAGTTTCATCAGAGTGCAGCAGTCCATCCAGATCAATGCGGACGACGTTATCGTGGTCCTTCCATAGCGGAGAAAACCCGCTCAATTCCACGAAAGAAAAATCCAGATAGGTGCTTACCTGAAACATCACAGTCTTTCCCTGATCGATGCCTTGCGGCTTGTTCAGCCACTTGAAGCCTTCTCCGCCGATTTCGGTATCAGAGGCCCCCGCCTCTAACGAAGGATCCACTCTGGTCCAAAGCATCATTCCTGACGACGTGGGGTCGCCGGAAGCGACTGATTGGGGAAATCCTTTCCCCGCCGGCTGAGTTGCGCAATACGCTTTCATTTCTATATCGGATGAACCATCAACTATTTTGAAGGCCGAGCCGGTAAGAAAGCACTCGGGGAAAGGGGGCTTTTTTTCATTGTCCGTGACTGAATCATTAAAATGCAATATGGTGCCTCCTTGATTGTTTCGTTTCTGCTGGCGGTTTGAATTGATGAGATTCGCCTTCCTTTTTATCATTAACAGAAATGATTGGGGTAAAACCTGAGAGCGGTAAAATCAGGCATAAATGAAAGAGCCAAAAGCCCGGCAGGCCTTATTTACTCCGAAGCACTGCTCTGCCAGTCTGCTTCCCGCCTCGGGTCTCTGGCCCCGGACAGCGCCCCGGTCTCCTGATCCAGGGCTAACGCCTGAATCGACCCGAAGTAGAGCGGCGTCGGCTGTTCACGTATATCCTCGTACCCAATCGCAAGCAGCTCCTCACGCTGCTCCGTGTCAGGCGGCTCTTCCATCACCAGATCGTCACCATCCAGATGAAAGCGCGGGGCTTCAACGGCTTCCTCGAGACTCGCATCATTTACCGCCCAGTCGGAAATCACCTGGGCAAGCATAATCGGGATCCGTTCGCCGCCCGGGCTGCCGATGCCAAGCACCGGCCCGTCGTCATTGGCCACAAGCATCGGAGACGACCAGGTCACCGAGCGCCGGCCCGGCTCCGGTTCGTTGACGCTTCCCTCGCCAATATCAAACCGGTCCATCTGGTTGTTCAGAAAATAGCCGTCGGCATATTCCCCGGAGCCCCAGAAGTTGGTGAGCGTATTGGTCATCGATACAAACGTTCCGTCCTCGTCAACAACTGTAATATGGGTCGTGTTGGGGTCTCCCGTGTAGGAGGAGGCTTCCTCCTCGGAGATAAGGCTGTCACCGGAAATTTCCGCAGCCAGCTCCGCGTTACGTGCCGGATCCGTCAGTTCATCCACCGGCACATCGACAAAATTCGGATCGCCGTAGTCCGTTTCAATAAACTGGGAGGCAAGTCTCCAGGACATGGCGGTATCGTGGATAAAGGCCGTGCTCTCCCGTCCGGCTTCCATACTGTTCTTTTCCTCAAGCATCTGCAGCATCTGAATAACGCTAATGCCGGGGAGGGGAGGGGCAGCACCGATGATGTCATATCCTGCGTATGTTCCGACGGACGGGTCGTTCTGGCTCACCTCAAACGCTTCAAGCGAAGCGGTGTCTATGTCTTCGATTTGAGACGCGAGCGACTGCCCGGCCTCTCCTTCATATAAAGTGTCACTTCCGTTGTCACGGATATCGCGCAGGGTGTCGGCGAGTTCCTCCTGTTCTACGGTAGAGCCTGCTTCTAGAGGCTCGCCGTCCGGATAGAAATGACTCAGTTCACTGACAGGGAGCCTGCTTTCTCCCGATTCGAGCTGGTCTGCAAACAGCCCGGAGACCTCCGAGCTGTCAGCGAGCGTCACGGCAGGGTCCAGCAGCTCCTCCCACTCTGCCGTGCCGTGGTCGGTGTGGAATTTGTTCATGCCGGCGGTAAAGCCGGGCACGCCGATGTCAGAGGAGGGGATGCCGCCTTCTGGCACGACTTCACGGTAATCATACGCCTGCGGAGCTTCTCCCTGCTCCTGGATCAACACGGATCCGCCTCCGCCGATCCCGGAAGCAAATGGTTCGACCACCGAGACCGCATAGGCGGCTGCGACAGCGGCATCGGCTGCGTTTCCTCCATTATCAAGCACCTCCATGCCGGCTTCGACCGCCTCCGGGTGCCCGGCGCTCACCCCGTAATCAGTGGCAGGTTCATTGGACGGCCCGGATTCTTCTTCCAAAGCTTCCTCGTTTTCATTGGTCTCGGTTTCCTCCTCCGGGGGCGCGCTTTCATTTTCGCCTTCCTCCTCTGACGAACATCCGCTGATCACTATTACGGACAGAACGGCTGCGGCGGGGACGAAGCGGCGGACGTGACCGAAAGAGGGGGAGGGGACTTTTTTCCGGACGGGTATCACCTTTCTGTTAGCCATGCATCATTCTCCTTTCCCGGTTTTTACTTGATTCTGCTTTGGTTCGGCCACCTCCTGCCATGCAGGAACAAAATAAGTAAAAATAAACCTTGAATCTGGACAGTGACTGTTGATGCTTACAAGGAGTGAAGGGGAGCAGGGAGCGATGGAAGTGAAATATGTATATGGGCAATTGGAGCTTGCAAACACTCCTTTAGTTGAAGTTTTAATATTATTTATAAACGCCACACTAGTAACTGTTGTTTCTTCGATTGTAGTAATCGCTATTTTAAGAAAGCAATATCTTCCTGTGATCAAGGAAATGGAAAAAAAGAAGAGGAAGAGAAAAGCAATAATTCTGAAAAGAAAGAAAATAATAACAGATATTAGCAGGGGGATTACATATGGCGGTAACTATATTTGCAGTCGTTTTATTACTTTATGTGGTCGTTGGGGCCATCGTTTCCCGTTTCGTCAAAAACAGTGATGATTTTTATACGATGGGAGGGAGAGGATCAACGATATTAATTGTCGGCACTCTGGCTGCTACATATCTGAGTGCTGCGACCCTGCTGGGTATTGCCGGGCAATCTTATGCGGAGGGGCCTTTGGTTATCGCTGCACTTGGTTCCTTTGGCGCCTGGATTGGCACCTTACTTGCTGTCGTCTATGTGGGAAGAAGAATGAAAGCCTTAAAGTGTAAGACGATGCCGGACTTTTTTGATAAACGTTTCAACAATAAATGGGTTAGTGTAATTGCTATTATTATTATGATTGTCGGACTTATTGGATATGGTGTGATTCAATTCATTGGAGCAGGACTGGTGCTCAGTGAAGTCACCGGCATCAACTTTCAGGTGCTTATCGTACTTTTTACAGTAGCTTTAATTGCCTTCACTGCATTCGGTGGTATGTACGGGGTGGTAGTAACTGATACCCTCATGTTTTTCACGATGCTCGCCATCTCTGTCATCATTGCTCCGTTAATTATCGGCCAGGCCGGATTTGAGCAAATGAAAGGCCTGTCGGAAACCTTACCGAACTATTGGACTATCGGGGGCACAGAAGAAAGATCTATTGGATGGTCCATTTCTCAATTCCTTGTCTGGATCTTATTCTTTACGTGCATGCCAGCACTGGTGTCCCGGGTATTTCCGGCTAAAAACGATTTTGTTATTTTGAAAGCTGCCATTATCGGCGTATTTTTTGCTCCTTTTATGCAGCTGACAGTCTTTATCGCTGCAGGCGGTATGCAAGTGCTTGAGCCAAATATTACACCTACTGATAACGCGATGATCGTCGGATTTATGGAGTTCACTCCGCCGGCCATTGCTGGTATAGGGCTTGCAGCACTTATGGCTTCTATCATGTCTACGGCTTCTACGCTGTTTGTGCTGGTAGGTTTTGCTTTATCCAGAGACCTCTATGAAAGACTCTTCGAGAAAAAAGTTAACGAAAAGCAGAGTCTTAACGCAGCGAGAATCGGCCAGCTTATTGTAGCAGTAGTCATTTGTGCTATAGCTATTTCCCGGCCTTCAGCAATTTATTGGATTTCTATTTATGCTGGTTCCATTTTTGCTGTAGGCTGGCTGCCAACTATAGTAGCATCCTTCGAATGGAAGAAAATGAACAGTAAGGCTGCATCTATCAGCATGGTGTCAGGAACAGCCTCATTTATAGTATTCGGGGAACTCATAAGAGGCGGTGTAATGACCTTGCCTACCGGCATAGATGAATTAATGCTGGCGCTTTTAGTTTCGATAGTTTCACTTGTTGTTACAGCTTTGTTAACGAAGCCGAACACGCATGAACTAAATTATTATGGGGAAATGAAAAACACGAGTATGGCAAAGCAAACAATCCAGGAGCTGTTAGCACAGCCAGGCGGTCTTCAAAAAATAAAAAAACAGTATAAACAGGTGATTCAAATTTCAGTCCTGTTTACTGTGATATCTGTTGTAGTATGGGGATATTTCTTCATTAAACTTGGTCTGTAGAATCTAAGAGGTGATATAGGAAATGGAGACGCTGAATAAAATTAATGAAGCAAGATTGTTTCGAATGCTGGCCAAAAGTTCAGAAACGGGAGCAATACCCGGAAAAGGACTGCGAAGATTAGCTCTTTCTGCTGAAGATAAAGAGATGAGAAATATATTCAAAGCTTGGTGTGAAGAAGCCGGACTTACGGTAAGGGTTGATGACTTTGGAAATATGTACGGACGACGGGAGGGAAAGAAAGATCTTCCACCAGTGGTCCTTGGATCTCACCTGGATTCCCAACCGGAGGGAGGGCGATTTGATGGCGTGCTTGGAGTTCTGCTTGCCCTCGAAGTAATCCATTCCTTAAATGATAATGGGGCAAACACAGAGAGACCAATCGAAATAGTCAATTTTACTAACGAAGAAGGAGCAAGGTTTGAACCTCCCATGCTCGGATCCGGCGGAATAACAGGTGTGTTTGATCAGGATTATGTTCACAGCCGGCAGGATCATGACGGCTTCAGCTTTTTGGATGAACTAAAGAAGATCGGCTATCACGGCACAAAGGAAAACAGGATAAAGGAGTTTTACTCTTTTGTGGAACTTCATATTGAACAGGGACCGATTCTTGAAGACGAAAACAAACAGATTGGAATCGTAGAAGGCGTACAGGGAATTAGTTGGCTGGAAGCCGCTCTTTCCGGAGAAGCGGATCACGCAGGCCCCACGCCAATGCATTTACGAAAAGATGCGTTAATGGCCGCTGCCGAAATTATGACCCAGTTGGAGTCGAAAGCCATTCAAGCAGGGGTAACAGTTACTGTAGGAAAAATTTCTGTTTCCCCGGACACAGTCAATTGTATTCCAGGTAAAGCTGTTTTCACCATTGACGTCCGGAGTGCTGACGATCAAAAGCGAAGCGAAGCAGTACAGGAAGCAAAAAGCTGTATCCGTGAGGTTTGCCAAAAAAGAGGTGTGAAAATAGATATAGAGGAACTGTGGGACACGGGCAAAACTAATTTTGATAAACACATTACCAACGTCATTGAAAAAAATGCAGAAAATCTCCATTATTCTTCAAAAAGAATGCTGAGCGGCGCCGGTCATGATGCTAAATATGTAAACAATCTCGGGCCGACAGCGATGATCTTTCTTCAGAGTGTTAATGGTAAGAGCCACGTACCATCGGAGCTGACAGAGGATGACGATATTGTAAAGGGCGCCAATGTGTTATATCATACGGTTCTTGAATTAGCTAATGAGTAGTGGGGTGAACAAGAAATGAGTATTAATAGAGAACTAATCGAAGAGAAACTAGAAGAATTATGGGACGAAGAAAAACTATTTTTGCAGACTATCGGAAGCTTCCCCAGCACATTGGGAAATGAAAAAGAAGTACAGGCCTTCATCTATAATTATTTGGAAGAGATGGGGCTTGAAACAGAAGCGGTGAAAGTCGAGCCGGAGCAGCTGAGAAAATACGAAAATTTTGGAGAGCCGGAATGGTCATACGAAAACAGGCCGGTAGTCGCAGGAGTATGGAAAAGTCCAGGGCCGAAGAAAGGTAAAAGCCTGATACTGCAAAGCCATTTGGATGTGGTCAGTGCCGGGCCGAAAGACCAGTGGGACAACGATCCTTATTCTCCTGTTATAAAAGGGAACAATATGTATGGCAGAGGCCTGCTTGATATGAAAGGCGGCTTTGCAGCGATCGTATTTGCGGTTAAAGCCCTGCGTAAGGCAGAAGTGGAGCTTGGAGCAGATCTGCAGATTCATAGCGTCATCGAAGAGGAATGTACTGGGAACGGAGCGCTCGCATTATTGGATAAAGGCTATACGGCGGACGGGGCCTTGATACCTGAACCTACCCATTTACGGCTTATTAATTCCCAGCTGGGTGTCTTGTGGCTGCGTGTAACAGTAAAAGGCGCCGGAGCTCACGTAGAGCGTGCAGAAAGTGCGCAAAATGCGATCATGAAGGCGTCCAGGCTCATGGAGTCACTTATGGAATACCGCGAGCACATTAATAGTCGTCCTAAGCACCAGGACTTTGAAAAGCACCCTCACCCGCTTAACGTAAATGTTGGTGCAGTCAAGGGTGGAGATTGGGCTTCCAGCGTACCCACGGAATGCACGTTTGAAGCGAGAGTGGGATTTTATCCAGGTACTGCGCCGGAAACGGTACAAAAAGAGGTGGAGCAGTGGCTGCTGGATGCAGCCAATGAAGATGAGTGGCTAAAAACAACACCTCCGGAAATTACGTTTTTCGGTTTTGCTGCTCCAGGCTATTCTATTTCAAAAGACGAAGAGATTATGCAGGAAATGGCTGCTTCACATGTTTCTGTTACTAACGAAAAAGTAGAGCATCTTCCTTTTACGGCTACGACGGATTTGCGGGCATTTGGAGAGTTTAATATTCCCGCTACTTGCTACGGGCCGGTTGGTGGCGATATGCACGCCCCGAATGAGTACATCGACCTTGCTAGTTTAAAGACCGTGACACACACGATAGCTGATTTTATCACAAGATGGTGTGAAGAAAATAAGTAGGTAAGGCAGGCTTACTGTTTCAAACCTAAAAATAGGACTGAATAAAATACTATAAAGAAGCCCCTGCATAAATGTAATATGCTCAGGGGCTTCTGTTTTTTAATAATATAGCAGGCATGCATTCACTTTAAAAACGATAAATTTCCCCGTCGTCCGGCACCCAAAGATTTGCTGAGATGCCTTTTTCTTCAGCAAAGGTTTTTAATTCATTTTTCGATAACGTCCAGTGGTTGACCGCTTCCATGTGCACGGTGATAATCTTTGCCCCGGGGGCGGCCTGCTGCAATTCGTACACGTCTTCCTTGCCCATCACGAGCGAACCGCCCTCAGCAAACTGGTTGTCTCCGGCATTGACCACAATAATATCCGGCTGGTGAAGGTTCACCGCTTCCTGGACGCCCTCGTACCAGACGGTGTCACCGGCCACATACAGCGTCTGCTCTGATTCGTGGCGGAACACAACGCCGCAAACCGGTCCGGTCATTTCAAGGATGTCGCCGCGGCCGTGCTCGCCCTTCGTTTTGCTTAAGCTGATCCCTTCGAAGACGGTGTCTTCGTGCAGCACCTCGACGTTCTGAAAGCCCTCGTTCCGGATGGTTTCCGCTTCACCGGCATTCTGGGTAAACAAAGGAATGTCCCTGGACAGCGCTTCCTTTGCGGTCTCGTCCCAGTGATCCGGGTGGGTGTGCGTGACGATCACCGCATCAATGCCTGCAGTGATTTCCTGCAACGAAACCGGCAGCTCGGTGACCGGGTTGTTCCGGTCACCGTCCGGGGCGTGGGGAGCCGGATTCGGCAGTGGCGGATAGGCCCCTTTTTCACCTAAATAAGGGTCAATTAAAAACTTCTTGCCGGCGTATTCGACAATGAGCGTAGCGTTACGGATCTGTTGGATATTCATATGGCAAAACTCCCTTTACTTGAAATTTAATCGCGTCTTATTTATTGTAACCGAAATCCGCCGTGGAAACTTTGTTTCGTCATTCATTGTTAGTTTCCTTTGCTCGTCCGAGTATTAACATTTTTGTAAATATGCAGCCTATTTATATATTTCCGGGGTAATAACAAGCAAGCCTCTGGAAAACCAAACACATCACCACTACCACTATCAGGGTCGTTTTATGTATACTAAACAAAAAGAGGTGGCGGAAACCTTCGAAAGGAGAACGTGAATTGGCTACACTATCACTTCATCAATGGGAAAAACAAAACGAAGGGATCACGCTGTTTCCCGCTTTTACAATGGAAGTGACTGGGCCCTCGGTGCTTGCGGTTTATACACATACCCACATCCGGGAGGTGCTGCTTCAGGCATTTCTCGGCAGGTCTGTGCTTTCAGAGGGAGCGACGATCGTAAACGGCGACCCGCTTAAAAAGCGCCGGTCGTTTACCCGGGAAGTTGGAGTGTGCCGGCTGGAGGACGGATTGTACGAGCGTATCCGGGTCCGGGACCAGGTGCGTTTGTTTCAGCAGCTGTATGCTTCCTCCTGGTCGGTCGCTGAACTGCTTTCGGTAGTGAAGCTGCAGGAGCGGGCACACTTAGCGGTAAAACAGCTGACGCACTCGGAAAAGCAGCGGTTAAAACTGGTGCGCCTGTGCGCCCAGCGTGCGCCGCTTTGTGTGTTCGAAGAGCCGGACCAGAACGTGGACCTGGAAACGAGGCGCATCATCGCCCGTCTGTTTCAACGCCTGCAGGAGGAAGGCAGCACGGTGCTTGTGCTGACGGGAAATATGGAAAGTGCGGTTCTGCTGGCAGAAAATGTGTACCGCCTGGAATCCTCCGGGCTGCATTTGGTGCCGACGCAGACGGAAAACGAGGAGGAGGAACCTGCAGACGTGGAGGATAAAGAGCCGGGGCTGCCGTTTGATAAAATACCAAGCCGCGTGAATGAAAAATTAATTTTGTTTCATCCCACCGAAATTGACTTTATTGAAAGCGTGCAGGGCGAGGTGCATCTTCACGTCCAGGGAGAAACCTTTCCGGCGGTATTCACGCTCACCGAGCTGGAGGAACGTCTGCAGCCGTTCGGCTTTTTTCGCTGCCACCGGTCGTATATTGTAAATCTGCAGAATGTGCGCGAAATTATGACCTGGACCCGCAACAGCTATACGCTCGTATTAAATGATGCCTCCCAGGCGGAAATCCCGCTGTCCAAAACGAAAATGGCCGCGCTGAAGGCAATGATCGGCATCAAATAAGTGTTCCATTGAGAGCATTATATGCATCATTGGGGCCCGGATATGCTCCATTGACCCGGAATATAATGCACCAGACCGCGTTTCTTCGTATGCTGAGAGCAATCACATAGGAGGAGGCACAACAATGGAACCGATTCTTCATCTTCAAGGCGTATCCAAGATGTACGGCAATCAGGTAGCCGTCGCCGATCTGAATATCGACGTGCAGCCGGGCGAAATTTTCGGCTTTTTAGGCCCGAGCGGCTCCGGAAAAACAACCACTATTAAAATGATCACCAATCAGCTCGAGGCCACCGACGGCGAGGTGTGCGTCTTTGGACGGTCTCTGCCGGTGCGGGCCGCGGGCGGGTTTTACCGGCGGTTTGGCGTGCTGACGGATAACAGCGGCCTGTACCAGCGGCTGAGCATCGAGGAAAACCTCGCCCTTTATGCGAAACTGTACGACGTGCCGAGGCAGCGCATCCAGGATGTACTGGAGCTTGTGAACCTGCAGGACGCACGCCGCAGGTCTGTGGCTAAGCTGTCCAAGGGTATGAGGCAGCGGACGGTTCTCGCCCGGACTTTGCTTCATGAACCGGAGCTTCTCGTGCTCGACGAACCGACGTCAGCGCTTGACCCGGCCAACGTGCAGCATATTCACCAGGGGCTTCGGGCATTAAACGAACGGGGAACAACGATTTTTCTTTCGACCCATGACATGCAGGAAGCGGAAACGCTCTGCGACCGGGTGGCCTTCATCCATGACGGGCGTCTGCAGCAGGTTGATACCCCGAAAAACCTGCGCCGCCGGTATTCGGAGGGCATGATCGAGGTGGAGCTCACAAATGGGGACGTGCATACGCTTGCGAACACCCCGGCGTATGCCAGTCAGCTGTACGAATATATGGCTGACGAACGGGTGGCCGCGATCCATTCCCAGGAACCGACCCTGGGAGACATTTTCGTCCGTTTAACAGGAAAGGAGCTGGTGTAACAATGATGGCCGTGCAGCGTATGTATGCAATTTTTATGAAGGATGTTAAAGATTTATCGAAAAATCTGTTTGTGACGACCACTGTAATAACGCCGGTCATCCTGGCTTTATTTTACGGACAGCAGGGCCAGCTGCCGATAGAGATTCATTACTTAACGATCAACATCGCGCTGGTGCTCGTGGCGACATTTGTTCAGGCCGCGCTGATTGCCGAGGAAAAAGAAAAGCATACCCTGCGGGGGCTGATGCTGTCACCGGCATCCCCGTGGGAAATTCTGGCCGGCAAAAATGTGTTAACCTTTCTGTTTACGGCATTGACGCTGCTTGTATGTATTCTCCTCGCCGGCTACGAGCCGGCTCACGCAGGCATTGTCGGGGCGGGGCTGGTGCTGTCGATCGGTTTTTACCTGGCGCTCGGTACGTTACTGGGTCTCTTGGCGACGTCGGTCGTTCAGGCGTCTGTCGCTCTGCTTCCGATTATGTTTATCTTCGGATTTTCACAGATTATCGAAGAGATGGCCAACCGTTACCAGGCAGCGGGCGTGCTGGAATATCTGCCAAACGTCCAGCTGGTGGAGATGGCCCGCCAGGTGGAGCAGGGAGCGGCATGGGGCGACGTGACGGCTCCGCTCCTATGGATTGTCGGCTGGACGGCGGTCATGTGGGGCGTCGTTTTCATCACCTACCAGCGGCGTCAACTGGAGGACTGAGAAGAAGGCCTTCGCATAAATAAGGGAAGCATCAAGCGCCGTTTGGCACATTGGTGCTTCCTTCCTGTCGTCATTCTATTAATGGTTTTTTTATGCTTTAAGCGCCGTTAACTTAAGGGTGCGCGAGGTGGCATCATGCACCATGTCAAGCAGCTCGGGATTATCCTCAAGGGATTTACCGTACGACGGAATGATTTCCTTCAGCTTCGGCTCCCACGCCTCGAGGTGATCGGGGAAGCATTTGTTGAGTACTTCAAGCATAATCGACACGGACACGGAAGCCCCCGGTGATTCCCCGAGAAGCGCTGCCATTGTGCGGTCTTCGGCATGAATCAGCTTGGTGCCAAACTGCAGGGCACCGCGGCCGCCCTCCTCGGTATCCTCAATCAGCTGCACGCGCTGGCCGGCGACGAGAAGCTCCCAGTCCTCACTGGACGCATCCGGCACAAAGTTTCGCAGCTCCTCCATCCGGTGTTCCTTGGTCATGCTCAGCTGCTGGGCAAGGTACTTGAGCAGCGGGGTATTCTTTGCGCCGGCTGCAAGCATCGTCAGCACGTTTGTCGGCTTGACCGAACCAAACAGGTCCATCGGCGATCCCTGCTTCAAAAACTTGGGCGTAAATCCGGCGAACGGGCCGTACAGAAGCGTATCCCTGCCTTCGATATGACGCCGGTCCAGGTGCGGCACCGTCATCGGCGGCGTGCCCTCCGGTTCTTTGCCGTATACCTTGGAATGATGCTTTTGGACAATCTCGGGATTATCACAGACAAGAAACTCGCCGCTGATCGGAAATCCGCCGATATGCTTGCTTTCAGGAATGCCTGTTTTCTGCAGCAACGGCAGGGCCCCGCCGCCGGCGCCGATAAAGGCGAAGGAAGCCGTATGTTCCTCGAGCGTTTCCTGCTGGTGGTTTCGGACCTTCACCTCCCACGTGCCGTCTGGTCGCTGGGCAATATCGTCGACAGAATGATTGTATCGGATTTCGACATTACTTTGCTTTTCCAGGCTGGCAAGCATCTGGCGCGTGAGTTCCCCGAAATTAATATCGGTGCCGTGGTCGACCTTCGTGGCTGCGATCGGCTCGTCGGAGTCACGCCCCTCCATCATTAACGGAATCCACTGCCTGATTTGCCCGGGATCCTCGGAAAACTCCATGCCCTGAAACTGGGGATGGCCGTCGAGGGCCTCGAACCGTTTCTTCAGAAAGTTTACGTGATCCTGCCCGTACACAAAGCTGATGTGGGGCAGGGGACGGATAAACTCTTCGGGGTTCTGAAGATCGCCCTGGTCCACGAGGTGCGCCCACAGCTGTCGTGAAATCTGAAACTGTTCATTAATTTCGACCGCCCGCCCGGTTTTAAGAGAGCCGTCCGGCTGCTCAGGGGTATAGTTCAGCTCACAGAGAGCCGCGTGCCCGGTGCCGGCGTTGTTCCATTCATTCGAGCTCTCCTGTCCCGCGGAATCGAGCTTTTCAAAAATGGTAATGCGCCACTCCGGCTCCAGCTTTTTCAGAAGCGTGGCGAGCGTCGCGCTCACGATGCCGGCGCCGACAAGAATCACATCCATGGTGGTGTTGCTATGGTTCATAGTTTTTTCCTCCTTCAAAGGTGCATAAGTGTAAGCGTTAGCGTTAAGTAGTATGGTCATCTGATGACTCTTTATTTATAATAACATACTCGTCGCTGAAAAACGAGACAGAGTATGAGCCGGGCGCCTTAGTTTGACTCAGGCCGTCCAGGGAATAATGGGAAGGGCAGGCATGATAATATTTTAATAACAATGGATGATTCATAAAATACTACTGGAGGGATTATGATGAAAATTTTAATTACAGGAGCGACCGACGGAATCGGTATGGAAACGGCAAGAATGCTGATGGCCGAGGGCCACGAGGTGCTGCTTCATGGCCGCAGCGCGGAAAAGCTTGAAAAGGTGGCAGAGGAGCTCGGCAATGAACAGGCGGATCAGTATGTGGCAGACCTGTCCAAACTGGCGGATGTAAGAAGCCTGGCTCTGGGAGTCACGAACAAGCACAGTCATTTGGACGTGCTTATCAATAACGCCGGGGTCTATAATGCCACGGACGCTGCCACCGCAGACGGCCTGGATATCCGCTTTGCGGTGAATGCGTTCGCCCCGTATATTTTAACAAACGAGCTGCTTCCGCTGATGGATGAGTCGGGACGCGTCGTAAACCTGTCTTCTGCAGCGCAGAAGCCTGTGGATTCGGAGGCTCTTTCAGGAAACAAACATCTCCAGGACGGGGAAGCCTATGCCCAGAGCAAGCTCGCCCTCACCATGTGGACGATGGAGCTCGCCCCCCGCGTGGATCCGGTGTTGGTGGCGGTGAATCCGGGATCCCTGCTTGGAAGTAAAATGGTGAAACGGGCGTTCGGCGTCGAAGGCAGTGATATTACCATCGGAGCGAATATTTTGTATCAGGCGGCTCTGTCGGATACGTTTGCGGATGCCTCCGGCAAGTATTATGACAATGACGCCGGCGATTTCGGCGACCCGCATCCGGACGCCAGCGACAGCGAAAAACGCCGGGATCTCGTAAAACAGTTGGACGACTTAATAGAGCAGACAGGTAGTTTGTAAAGACTGTATCAGGATTACTACTGTAAATTTGACAATAAAGCAAGGCTCTGTAAAAGAGCGTTGCTTTATTTGTGTATGCGTTCTTTGAAACGATGCTGGCATTATAATAAGGTGTATGTTAAATTTACCTAACGTTAGGTAGGAAATGAATACAAAAAAGGTGTTGGTCCGATGGAAACGCGCGAGCGCATTCTTCATACAAGTCTTAAGCTGTTCACCGAACGGGGGTACGAAGGGACAACGCTTGCGGCAATCGCCGGGCAAATAGGCATAAAAAAGCCGTCGCTGTATGCTCATTTTACGAATAAAGAAGCTTTATTTCTGGCTGCGGTCAAAAAAGCGGTGCTGGAATACAACGGTGTTGTGCGCAGTGTGTTAAAAGCATCGGAAACAGAATCCACGGAGAATCAGCTAAAAACCCTATTATACCGGCTGGCGGAAGTTTATTACGATGAATATACGATCAGCCAGTTTTATTACCGGTTTTTATTTTTTCCACCGCCGGAACTTGCCCCGCAGATGCAGGAGCTGGTGGTGTATCACGGCAGTGCTGCGGAGCAGCACATTGAAGCCGTGGTGCAGCAGGGCAAGGATAAAGGAGAGGTGGAGCTATCGCTTGCCAATGATCTTATTGCGGAAAGCTATTTGACCCTGCTTAGCGGCATCGACTTTGACACCCGCTATTACGATTTTAATAAAGAACAAATCCGGACCCACGTCGACCGGATATGGCAGGTATTCTGGCGGGGCATCCGGGCTTCCTGACTAAAAATTAAAGAGGGAAGCAGCGTAGGTTTACAGGAGGGCACAGATGGCGGATTCATGGGTTTCGTTACTAAAAAATAAAACGTTTGTGCTCGTATGGCTGTCGGGCATGACGGTAATGCTCGGCTTTTCCTTTTTCTTTCTGTCCGTTTCGTGGTTTGTTGTCGATGAAATGCAGCAGCCGGCGATTCTCGGGGTCGTGATGATGACGATCGCTATTCCGCGTGTGGCGATGATGATTTACGGCGGGGTGCTGGCGGATAAAATCCAGAAATCGCGGATTATGTTTACGACAAATGCGATGCAGGTGGTCGTAATGATCATTCTGGTGGTGCTCGTGCAGCAGGACGCCCTGCAGACGACGTCGTTGATCATCCTGGCGTTTATCTTCGGGTTTCTGGATGCCTTCTTTTTCCCGGCGGCTTCGGCCATGATACCGAGTATTGTCCCGGTGCATCAATTGCAGCAGGCCAACTCCTGGTACCAGGGGTCCACGGAGCTGATGTTTATCATCGGCCCGGTGGGGGCGGGGCTGCTGTTGACCTTTGGCGGCTTTAGCTTTGCGTTTTCCGCAGCGGCGGGTTTGATCGCGCTGTCGACCGTGCTGATTTATCCGCCGCTGTTGAAGGACCCGGTGCCGGAAGTAAGAACCGGGCGTCATACGGCATGGATGGATCTGAAGGAGGGCCTCGCTTACGTGCGGCAGTCAGGCATCCACCGTTCCGGTACAATGGTGATTATTACGATTAATCTACTGATGATCGGCCCGCTGTTAATCAGCATTCCGATGCTTATCAGTGCGCTCGGAGGCGCCCCGTGGCAGCTGAGCCTATTGGAAGGAGGGTTTTCGACCGGGACCTTTCTGTTGAGTGTGCTGCTCGTTACCTGGTCGCTGAAGCAGCGACGGGGCCGGTGGGTACTGGGAGCCCTGGGGACAGGCTTTATTCTCCTGTTTGTGTTCAGCCAGGTGGAGGCGCTGCCTGTGCTGGTCGCTGTAATTACGCTCATGGGCGGGGCAGGAATGCTTGTGTACCTGCCGACGATTACGATGATTCAGGAAAAAACCGACAACAACAAGCTCGGCCGGGTGATGAGCCTCGTGAACTTCGCAGCCAGCGGATTCGAGCCTATTGCCTTCGCGCTTATTTCCTTTCTGGTTGCGGCCGCGATTCCGATTCAGACGGTGCTCATGTATACCTCCATCACCGGGCTTGTGCTGACCGGCCTGCTGCTGTGGCTGAGCCCCGAGTTTCGGCAGACCGATTAGTGCCGCCAGAAGAATACTGCTTAAGCCTTCCGCCCGGAAGGTTTTTTTCGTTCCGGCAGGACTGCTGCCACTCCGGCATCAGCAGAGCTCTCCCGGCATCACAGGAATGTCTTTAAGAAAAAACGGGAAGAGAATACTACTGGCATACATAAACCACGACAGTTCAGAAAGGATGAAAAGCATGAGGATATTATACGCGGGTATGGAAAATGAACTGCTTATTCTGACACAAAGCGGTGAAGGGTGGCAGGCGCAGACGAAGCTAAAAGGAACCCAGCCTGTCCGGGTGGCGGTGGACCCTTCTGATACATCCATTGTTTACTGCGCCACGTATGGGCACGGATTGTGGAAAAGCGAGGACGCAGGAGAAAGCTGGCAGGCGACAGGGAAGCCGCAGCTGTATTTTGAGCCGGCGGGCAACCTCGGCATCCCGTCGCCGTATATTACGTTTGTCGGTACACACCCGGTGAAAAAGGGGAAGGAGTCGCATATAGTGTATGCCGGCACCGAGCCTTCGGCGGTGTATTACTCGGAGGACGGAGGAAAGCACTGGCACGAGTGGACCGGTATCCAGCAAATGGCCTCCCGGCCGGAATGGCAGTTTCCGCCGCGTCCCCATACGCATCACGTCCGCTGGATCACGCCGGGCTACGGGAATCCGGATCATGTAGCTGTGTCCATTGAATACGGGGCCGTGCTTTTTTCAGAGGATCAAGGAAGCACCTGGCAGGACCGGGCGGAGCACAGCCCGAGAGATGTGCATACCCTGCTGGCTCATCCGTCGGCTCCCGGCCGTTTGTACGCAGCCTGCGGGGACGGCTTTATGAACGCTTCGCATTCGTATGCAGAAAGCGAAGACGGCGGACGGCACTGGCATTACAAGAGCGAAGGACTGGAGAAGCATCCGTATCTTTATAATATGGTACTGAATGCCGCGGACGCGGACGACCGGTTCGTTTCCGCCTCCAAAGGCCCGCGTGAAGCCCATTTTTCTGGTGCTGCCAGCTCCGCCATTTACCGGAAGCAGGGGGAAGCGCCCTTCCGGGAAATATCCCGGGGGCTTCCAGCAGGCTCCTTTGCCCATGTCCTGACCCAGGACCCGGAGGACACCGGCATCTTTTACGCGCTCAATAATCACGGCATCTTTTTCCTCCGTACAGACGAAGACATATGGAACTCTGTCAATATAGCCTGGAAGGATGAGTATAAGCACCAGCACCCGTCGTGCTTGATGGCGGTCTCACGGTAAGATAATTAAACACACTCCGAAATATTAGTGATTGAAGGACCGGCATGTTTTACTTGGAAAACAAGCGGGTAAATATATTTTATAACGCAAAAAACCACAACAGCTTTTGCTGTTTTAAACATTAAATGGTCGGCAGAAATGAATGGATATAAAAGCCAGTACATGAGCCGGAAAAAGGGACCCCATTTCTTTTTCTGGCTTTTTTTATTGAAAGCATACTTAAAAAGTTAATTCCCGGGCGGTCTGTGCCAAACAGACTGAACCCCGGTGATACGGGGTAGCCATTCTTTATCGGTTTCTCGCTATGAGGCGTTAAAAATGATGAGAGCAAGGAAAGAGAGGAAACATAAAATGGAACTAGCAGCAGTGATTTTGTACGGCGTGTTTGCCGCGCTTCTATTGATTAATCCAGCACAGATTAACAAAACTAAAAGCCAGCAGCCAAAATAAATATTAAAGTTCACGGGGAACCATCAGGGCATACATTGCCCTGGTGGTTTTTTTAATTTTTATTGTACACGCGGGAAGAAAAAGGGAAGGAAATAATGAGTACGCTTCCGGGTAACTAAACAGGAGGATTGATGGAGAGTAGCAAAAGCCTTCTTACCTCGCGTTTGGCAATGGCTGGAAAAGGAAACATGCAATGATACAGAGCGGCTGCTTCACCATCTGGCGGTTCTTCATGTTTTCGTTTTACTATAATTTGATAAGGAATGATGCCGTATCGCTGTATCTTTTGTTTATTCGGCCGTGCTGGCGGCCGTAAGTATTCTACCTGTTTTTCCTGCAGAGGTGGAGAAAGCGCCTGAAAAAAAGCCCGAATGGTCCTATCAGGGCAATACGTCGCCGGCGCACTGGGGGAGCCTGGACGCTGATTATACTACCTGCACCAATGGAGAAAGCCAATCGCCCGTAAATCTTCGGGAAGCAGAAACAAAACGGGGCAGTGCCGATGTACAAATGAATTACAGACCAACCAATTTCACCCTTAACAACGACGGGCATACCGTATTGGCAGAGCCCGGAAACGCCAATAATACGTTAACCTATGAAGGTGAGGAATACACGCTTTCCCAATTTCATTTTCATGCGCCAAGTGAACATCTAATCAACGGCGAATACGAGGATATGGAGCTCCACCTTGTGCATGAAAGTCCGGAGGGAGAAATCGTTGTGACCGCGTTTATGCTTGAGGAAGGGAGCGGCAACACTTTTCCTTCTTCGTTCTGGAACAAGATGCCGTCAAGCGAAACAGACACCCCGGCTTCTGCTGATAACCGTCTCAATCTGGAAGAACTGCTGCCATTTTCCGAAACGAACTTTCAGTATGAAGGCTCGTTAACGACGCCTCCATGTACAGAAGGCGTGAATTGGATCGTTTACGAAGAGCCGGTATCTGTTTCAAGTGACCAATTAGCAGATTTTCAGCAGATCTATGACGACAACCACCGTCCGGTCCAGCCGCTTAACGGAAGAGAAGTAATAAAAGACTGACGCATATTATTTCCAGTGCTCTAGCGGCCGAAGAAAAAAGAAAGCAGGAAGAGTTTGTATACAAGCACCACGGGGTATCATCATCTATGGCACACTCTTCTTGGCCGTTCGTTAAGTATTGCTGGGAAATACCAGGAAACGAAAGAAAAGAAGATGTCTGGCTACAGACAAAGGCTCTAAACTACACGAGGAGGATTCAATCATGAAGCCATAAGTACAGGAATACACCAACGAAGACAACATCGAGCAGGATGTACAAAAGCTCACAGATAACGGCATCAGCCGTAACGACATTTATGTCATGAGTCACGATGATGACCGTACCGACCGTATTGCTGATAAGGCAGATACCAATGAACCTACCGATAAAGAATTCGGCATTGATTCCGAGAATCGTTTCTCGAAAAAAGGAGACGAGCTTCGCTTTAAGCTTCAGGAGCTTGGATTTACGGAGCAGGAAGCCGAGGACATGGAAGATGATCTCGACGAGGGCAAGGTATTACTGATGGTTCAGGACGACAAGAATTTGAGTGAACTGCTGAAATAATATTAGGTAAAACAGCCGGAGGCCGGTGGCTCTCCGGCTTTATCTTTCTGCTCAGCTATTAAACAAAAATCATCCATAAAGTAAACGTGACAAAAATTGCGGTAACTCCTTGAATGAGCGTTCCTGTGGCCTGCGCCTTATGCGCCTGTGTTACTGACATACCGCCTAAACTCACTCAAAATAGATTTAAAAAACTTTGTGTGCTGCCATCATTTCTTCCATTCAATTTTAATGGAAAATGGCATAGAATAAAAAGGAATTGATTACTAAAGTAGGATGGAGAATTATGACAGGAAATTGGAAGCTTTTTCACCGGATGGGAGCAGCAATTGCCTTACTTATTCTGGCAGTGACAGGGATTTTAGCGATCTGTGCATATATTATTTTTTCCGATTCACTTGAAAACCAGGTTGGACAGAATGCTTTAAATGTAGCGAAAAGCGTATCGGAAATTCCCGAAATTCGCGAAGCTTTTGAAGATGAGGAGCCTTCAGCCACAATTCAGCCGCTCGCTGAGCGTATTCGGGAGAGTACAGAAGCCCAGTTTATAGTGGTGGGTAATGAGGAGGAAATCCGCTATTCGCACCCCGAAACTAACAGAATTGGCGAGGAGATGGTCGGCGGCGATAATGAGCGGGCGCTCGATGAAGGGGAGAGCTATGTGTCGGAAGAGCGAGGGTCGCTCGGTCCTTCCATACGCGGGAAGACCCCTATCTACAACGATGAAGGTAGAATCATTGGTGTAGTCAGCGTCGGTTTTCTTCAACAGAACGTGAATGACATTATAGCTGATAACAGCACAGGTCTGTGGGTGGCGCTCGTTTTACTGATTCTTCTCGGCATGGCCGGGGCTTATGTGATAGCGCGGTGGATTAAAACCAGTCTGTTTGATTTGGAGCCTGATGAAATCGCCCAGCTGTATATGCAGAAAGAAGGTGTTTTACAGGCAACCCATGAAAGCATTATTGCCCTTGATGTAGATGGAACTGTAACGTTCATGAATCAGAATGCAGAGAAATGGGCAGCGTACGAAGGAGAGATAGCTCATTTTCTCCAAAAACTTATTCCGGATGATAGGTTACATGAGGTTCTTCACCAGGGACGATCTTTCCATCTGCTGGAGCGGACCTTAACCGCTGCGGAAATGGTTCTTCATGTGATTCCAATAATATATAATCATAAGATTACTGGAGCGGTGGTTTCTTTTCATCCTAAAAATGAGGTAGACCGCCTGAATATGGAATTAACTGAGATGAGAGCTTACTCTGACACTTTGCGTGCCCAAACGCATGAATTTTCCAATAAACTTTTCACTATTTCGGGTCTGCTTCAAATGAATAAAACGAAACAGGCCACGGACTATATTCAACAAGAAACGAGAACCCAGCAGAACCGTATACAGTTCTTCACTTCCAATGTTGCAGACGCTGCAGTAGCCGGTCTTTTACTGGGAAAGTATAATCAGGCATACGAGAAAAATATTCAATTTACGATTGACCAGGACAGCAGCCTGGAAGCTCCCCTTCCTTCGTCAAATCAGCATGCGGTACTGACAGCGCTTGGGAATGTGCTCGATAATGCTTTTGAGGCTCTGCTTTCGGCGGAAGTAAACCGGAAGGAGGTCAAGGTTCATTTCACAGACGTGGGGGATCATTTGATTATGGAAGTGGATGACAGCGGACCGGGAATTCCCGAACAGCAAATGAAAGCCATGTTTAGTCAAAGGTGGACAACGAAACCGGAGGAAGGTCACGGCTACGGTCTGATGAATGTAAAAGAAGCACTGGACCGCGTCAATGGATCTATCTATTTTGAGGAAAGTGAATTGGGCGGAACTTGTGTTATCTTGAGTGTGCCGAAAAAATCAGGAGGGAAAGCAGATGGAGCATTTTGATGTTTTGATTGTGGAAGATGACTTTCGTATTGCAGATCTTATTGCTGCCAGGGTGGATCAACTGGATGCTTTTCAAACGGTACAAAAAACCAAAACCGGAGAGGAAACGCTGCGCTATTTGCGTGCGGCTGGTACCTCCCCGGCAGTGATCCTGTTGGATGTGTACATACCGGATGTTTCAGGACTTGAATTGCTTTGGTCTTTAAAAAATTCCCCGGCTCGTGATTCAGAAATTATTATGATTACCGCGGCTACGGAAACAGAAACCATCCGGGAATCACTTCATGCGGGTATTTTTGATTATATTATCAAACCTATTGATTTTGACAGGCTCGATCAATCCCTTCATCAAATAAGGCAAAAGCGAATACTTCTGCAGGAACGAAGCCATATGGACCAGCAGGCAGTCGACGCAGTGGTTCAAAAAGAAGGGGAGAGCAGCACAGAGGAACTGCCTAAAGGCATAGATGCTTACACGCTAAGACGTATTAAATCTGTATTTGCGGCAGAGACCGATTCCTTATCAGCTTTTAAAGCCGCCGGTAAGGCCGGGGTCAGCCGCCCGACTGCCAGAAGATATCTGGAATATTTAGCGGGCGCTGGATATCTGGCTGTTGATTCCAGCTACGGGGAGCCAGGGAGACCCCAACGCCTCTACTATAAAAAATAAGCAAGCCGGCCCATGTTTAAATGCCGGCTTGCTTTTTCATTTATACACCTATACACCAACGATACCCATAAACCATGCCACAATTAATAATAGAATACTGAACCCCCATACCCAGAAGAAAGAGTATTTTAAATGCTCCCCGATTTCAACCCGTGCCAGTCCCAGTCCGAGCCATAAGGCCGGAGCAAAAGGACTGACCATTGTTCCGATGATATTTCCAACAACGAGAGTATAAATAATCGTGGTGGATTCAACGCCAAATCCTGAAACAATTTGCTCGATAATAGGTACAAGAGCAAAATAGTAGGCATCAGTACTGAGTAATAAATCGAACGGTACACCGAAAAAGCCGATGATTAAATGGAGATAAGGAACCAAAAGTCCTGGAAGAACGTTAACAATGTCATCTGCCATGGCTTCAAGCATCCCGGTCCCCTCCAGAATACCGAGAAAAGAACCGGCTGCGAGAATAATCCCCGCCATCATTAAAGCGTTGGGCGCATGAGCTTTCACCCTGGCCATCTGTTCATCAACCGAGCGGTAGTTTAATGGCAGGGCAATGGCCAGGCCGAGCATAAACACTAATCCGGAAGGAAGAATACCGCTCATTAGCACAGCAACTAAAGCAGCAGTTAAAAGAAGGTTGAGCCAAAGCAGCTTCGGCCTTTTCAACGACTCCTGCATGGATTCTTCATCTGATTGGGTAGGAGCTGCTTCCTCAGTTGCAGCAACTTCCTTTAAGGTCTGCTCGTAGAATCCTCTTTTGGCAATTCTCTTTTTTTCCCGTAGTCCAAATAATGCCCCAATGATGAACAAGAGAACGATTTCAACAAGCTGCAGCGGAATTAACGGTCTCCATAATTCCACAGGGTCCATGTTCAATACCGAGGCTGCGCGGCCGATCGGTCCCGCCCATGGGAGCAGGTTCATCACCCCAATGCTTAAAACGGTAAGAAGCATCAACAGAAGGGGACTCATATTTAAACGCTTATAGAGCGGAAGAAGGGCAGGAATTGTAATTAAAAAAGTAGATGCTCCTGACCCGTCTAGCCCTGCGATAATAGCAATAGCTATGGTCACCATGGCTACGGCAACCACATTACCTCGTGTAAGTGCTATCATTTTATTTATGATGGGATCGAATAAGCCAGCGTCCTGCATTGTTCCAAAAAACAAAATTGCAAAAATAAACATGATGACAACAGGCATGACGGAATCGATGCCGTCTTCAAAGTAAGTGGTGACATTTTCGAATCCGGAGCCAAGTAAAAAAGCAGCTGTGACCGGAATTAACACCATTGCTACAATAGGTGACAGCTTTTTCGTTATTAGCAGAGTAACGATCGATATAATGGTTAAAAATCCTAGTATGCTAATCATATGGACCTCCTGTTTTTAAAGCGCTTTCAATTAAATTAACAGATTTTTAATTGATGAGGTCCTTTTGTACATATTGATCATGTTTTGTTCATAATGGTTATAATGTTTGAAATGCTATGAAAGATTAATTTGCTTTTTTCAGTACTTTTGAGCAGGCTAAGGATATGGCAGAAAAAAGAAAATAGGAAAAGTTTTTACGCAGATACAAGGGGGTAACACGATTTATGGAACCTTCTCCTCAGTTGCAACGATATTTACGTCATGAGTCATGATAATGACTGAACTGACCGGATTGCCGATAAAGCAGATATCAATGAACCAGCCGATAAAGAATTCGGCATTGATTCCGAAAATCGTTTCTCGAAAAAAGGAGACGAGCTTCGCTTTAAGCTTCAGGAGCTGGGATTTACAGAGCAGGAAGCCAAGGACATGGAAGATGATCTCGGCGAGGGCAAGGTATTGCTGATGGTCCAGGACGACAAGAACCTGAGTGAACTGCTGAAATAATATTAGGTAAAACAGCCGGAGGCCGGCGGCTCTCCGGCTTTATCTGTACATAAAAAAGGCGCTTCCACGTGGGAACGTCTTTGGTTTATTCTTGATTAAAATCAGTTTTGACAGCTTTGGCAATTGCAAGATAAACAATTAAAAATCCGGCGATGCTGAGGGAAGCAGGGTCAGCAGGCAGGAAATAAAGCCTCTCTGTGTTATTCATTGGTGAAGAAAGAAGCATATATCATCAGGACTGAAGAGATGGTCGTTGCGGGCACTGAATACTTTCTCAATTAAGAGAATTGCAATGTTGGTTCACTGACCATAGCATTCTATTTGTTATAATGGAAGGAAAATACAATTAACAAATTTTGCTTTGAAGGGGAAAAAGGATGAGGACATTTATTCTGTTTCATCGCGTATTTAGCACCGTGGTTCTCTTTTTGGTGATTGTGGATTTAGTTCAGCTGATTGAAGCGCCGTCATGGGTGTATATTGTTCTGATGAGTATGTTAGTCGCTTCTACAGCAGTCGTTTGGACGTACGAACGAAAACAGGCCAGAATAGAACCGAGGCATTAGGCCGTTGCCAGCAAGCCGGTCTTTATATGTTAGAGCATAAAAGAATAATTGTATGGAAGGAGGAGGACAGCCATGAACGCATCTTTATGGGAACAGCTTCGGACGCTGAGCTCTCAGGAGCCCAAAACCATGGAACAGATGGCATTAAAGCTTTCGGAGGAATCGGGCGAAGTCGCCGAAGCGGTGCTGACAGCAACGGAGGCGAGTGGAAGCGAATACAAACAGGCGTCCCGAAACCACATCGATGAAGAATGCATCGACGTGATGCTGGTGGCAGCCGCCATGTTTTACCAGTCCGGTCATGATACCGCGCATATGGAGCAGCTGCTGCAAAAGAAAATGGAAAAATGGCGGGAGCATATGGCGAAAGGGGAAGACTAGTTTAATGGAAGGCATCTGCTGAAAACAGGGACGGAAACAGTGCCGGGCCCTGTTTTTGTGTGCGTTTCGATCCTGATCTAATCACCTCAGGAGGGTTACATATTACGTGTTTGGAAACTACGGATTTCCGTTCCAAAAGGCATAAACCATAGCGGCAAGGAGGACCGGCGAAATTCCGGCAGCTGACTCTTCCACGCGTATTTCCACCGAACCCTTCCAAAGGAAGCCGGTACGTTTGGTTTCTCCCACGCATTCGTCTTTCACATAAATATGGCCCTGGCCGTTCCACTGCAGTTGAATAGTCACGTCCGGCAGATGGTTCATGCCGCTCAGTGTCACCGCGTATTTATGTTTGGACGCATGCATGCTTGTCATATCTGCGATGTGCATACGATTTTGAAAAACGCGCCAATTGTGCCCTTTATCGAATGATTGCTGGACGATGGCATAACTATTATCTGCTTCCATGGTGATATTAACGTCGTGAACCGGTCTTCGGGAAGGATGGTCGCTTGCATCATGAAACCAGCGCTGCATTGTTCCAATTTCTGCTTCACGGTCATATACGGAAAGGGGCTTTGTGGAGGCACCCCGCAAAGGACGGGAATACGTTAGCAGCATGACGGGCTCTCTCCTTTTCTAAATGAGTATAGATAAAACGGCGTTTTGGTGCTGAACACCGCCGCTTCTAAAAATAAAAATAGTAGCCTACGGCCATAAAAACGAAAAAGCTGTTGGCCATCAAAAACGTTGGAAGAAGCAGCCACCACAGCCGACCCACGACGGCAAGCACAAAGCCAACGGCGCCGAATACCTGGCCTAAGATCCAACAGCTGAACCCATAATCCCAAATAAAGTTGGGCAGCCACGTAGCCATGCTCAGCAGGAGGCATAAGACACTCCATTTACGAAGTGTGCACCCGGGCATGAATAATCCTCCTTCCGGCATTCCATGGTGCTAGTAAATTTCATTTTCGGGGTTTTGGAAGAAAATTGCAAACGGAGGAAGAGGAATCTTAATCAGGGTTGCAGTTTTAAAAGAAGAGATAGTACAATTCAGAATAAAAGGAATGATTTTCCATTTATTATTTTTTGCATCTCCAGGTCGCATGAAATAGTAGTTGGTAGGACTAAAAGAATAGTTGTATATATGAGAGGAGGCCGCATGAAATTTCTTCAGGTAATGAAAGGGATACTTACGATATGGATTGCCATTCACAGTCTGAGTGTCATGATTTTATTGATACTATTGCTGCTTGCAGTTCCCGGTACCGGTTTTCCTTTAAATTCTGTCGGGTCATTGCTGGCGGGAATATTAGGGTACGCTGCTGTCGAATATAAACTGAAGCAGAAAGAAGAAAATCAGGAAAAAGTGCGGGAATAATATTTGAATGTCAGGAGCACCATGGGTGTTTTATGGGACAGAGTTGGCAGAGTGAAAGCAGGTGAACTTTTTTATAACATGTTTCTATTCGACTATGTTATTGCCGGCATTACACTTGTGCCATTTGTGCTTATCCTGTACTTGTTTGGCGTAGTCCCGCTAAATGATACGATGCGCTTGCTTTTACCTGCTGCTTTCATCGTTTCACTGCTGGTTTTTATTTTTGAATTTAACGGCAGCTTCAAACGGCCTATAGACAGAAAAAATGCCGATAAATGGTATCACAAAAAGATAATGCAAGACATACAATATATTAAAAAACAGGAGGATGGCGGGTCCTCAATGAAATGGACAATGAAGGATACAGGTTTATTTATTATATACATGATCGTCGGCTGTGGATATGTATGGTTATTTAATCTCTTTTCAAGCCATCACTATTCATACTTTCCGTTGCTGGCGATAGGGGTATTATACGTGTACTTTACAAAGCTGCTTACACACCTGGAGGAGAAAAAGAAAAAGCGTACATAAAAAGACTTATTTTTGCTTTATTATGGTAAAGAATATGGCTTTATTTATACGTCAAATTCGTACATGGAAGAACGTCTGATATAGAAGGTGATACTATTAAATGGTCGTGGATAGGCTGGTCGATCGTAAATGTGTTTTGGCTGCTTTTATTCATTCCAAGCTCGGTATTCGTGTGGACAAGGGAGGTGGACGGGGCAGGAGCCGTTCAAACACCAGAAATAAAGCTTCTTTCATTTTTGGTAGTATTACTGGTGTTTGCGATACCCTTCCTGCTTCAACTGGCATGGATGATTATAAATATAGTTGTGTATAAAAGAAAAAGAGCTCGCTAAAACAACCTCTTTATCGAATTAATAAAAGTTTTAAACGCTTACACACCTTACCAACGTTTAAATTTGTTGTATCGATGGTGATATCTGCAGCTTCCTTCAACAAAGGGAGGATTCGGTAGTAATTATCTATTATCTCATTTTGTTCCTCTGCTGTTTTTCCATAATGATTTGTAGTTCTAGTGTCTATTCTTTTCAGTAATTCGTTACGTTCTACCGTTAATAGTACGACTAGGTCTACGTGTTTATAAATTTGATATTGGTTAGAGTACACACCTGCAATAAACAAATCAGATTTAGCGTTTTCTTCCAATAGAGATACTATTTTATCATTATCCAGAACCGTTTCCTCTGTATCACCGCTGCTAATATTTTTAATATAACTATCATCTGCATCAACAACGTTATAGCCTTGATGCTTTAGTTTTTCCAGACTGGATGATTTACCGGCTCCGGGCAATCCGGTCACAAATACAATAGTCATTAGTGAAGGCTCCTTTTTTGTTTACTGTCAATCATTTGATTGGTGGTAAACATTTAGAAGTATTGCGGTTAATTTTAAAAATAAGCCATCATTCAATCTTATGAGCGACGATGCGGATTCGTTGGTAGTCGGCGTACCAGCCCTCGTTGGTCTTAAGTTCAGAAGCGAGCTCATGATTGATGGCTGTGTAAAGCTGCTGGCGTTCTTCCTCTGTAAATTCGGGGAAGAAACTGCCGGCGAACTGATCCAACCAGTGATTTAATCCCTGATCTCCTTTTCCCAGGAATGTAGGACGCGGGAAATGATGGGCGTAGCTTACGTAAAAGCCTTGTTGCTCTAAGAGATTTGTATACTCCCCGATACTCGGAAAATACCACGGGATCCGCGGATGAATATCTATCTGGTAGCGTTCGGCCATCACAGTGGAAAGGCCCTGAATGATGACAGCTACATTTCCCCGGCCGCCAAACTCGGCTGTCAGACGTCCGCCGGTTTTTAATACGCGGTAAACGGAAGCCAGTACACGTTCGGGCCGCTTCATTCAGTGAAAAGCAGCATTGGAAAATACAGCGTCGTAATGGTCAGCGGAAAAGGCGGATAAATCTTCAGCATCAGCAATATAAAAAAACTGGTCCGGGTATTTGCTTTTGGCCCGGCTGATCATCCCGGAAGAAGAATCAATCCCGGTTACATAGGCACCCGCCCGTGCAATATCCTGCATCAGATCCCCGGTGCCGCAGCCTATATCCAAAATTTTCTCTTTCGGCTTCGGCTGCAGTAATTCAATGACGTTCTGACCGAACCGGGAGACAAAGGCGGCCTGCTGATCGTAGTGTTTGGCGTTCCAAATATGGGTACATGGCATAAAATGGCTCCTTTTAGTTACAAACTGAATGTTTAAATTACTTTCTGTTAGCTATTCATAAGCCAAAACAAGCTGTGATCAATAGTTTTTGTAAATTTATTCCTTTTTAATTCTACTCCTGGCAATTCAAAAGATAAATAGTTCTTTTCACCAGAAGGCTGTAGGGATGCGTGTTTCTTTTATGAAATTATGAAGCGGTGATTTAGCAAAAATTCGGATACAGCGCTAGTATTATAAATCATTAGCCAGCCCGCGAAAGGAGGGCGCGTAAATGCTATTTAGTATTATACAGCTTGCCTTACTTCAATTAGTGTTGCCCCTTATCTTTATCTGGACACTGTGGAAGGGGAGGTTTCAAACGAAAACAGAATGGGCCGTTCAATCACTGTGCACTATCATGCTGGTAGTTTGGACAGTGCTATCTGGACGGTGGGATATGTTCAGCTATTATCTGCGCTTGCTGTTGCCGGTATTGTTAATATTGGCTGTATATCGTTCGTATCGAAAAAATGCCAGCTTGCCATGGTGGACGACGGTGGAAAGAAAACAGAAATGGTCGCTTGGAATATACGCACTGCTCATTGTTGTTTTCACCTGGTACAATGTGTCGATTATTTCAGGGTATACGACCGAGGGGGAGGAGGTAGAGCTCACCTTTCCCCTGAAAAATGGCACACACTACATAGCTCACGGCGGAAGCCAGGAACAGATTAATTATCATCAGGCGGTGCGGGAACAGCAGTATGCTTTGGATATTCTGCAGTTAAATGCTTTTGGTACAAGAGCTTCGGGTCTGTACCCTAAACAGTTGGACCGCTATGCAATCTACGGAGAAAAATTACACAGCCCGTGCAACGGAGAGGTATTGGAAGCTGGAAGGGGACAGGCTGATCAAAAACCGCCTCAGTCTGACCCGGAAAATCCTAACGGAAATCATACCCGCCTTGCCTGTGAAAACACCGAAGCTGTCGTTTTCCTTTCGCACATGCGTGAAGGAAGCGTAGAGGTGAAGGAGGGAGAGAAGGTAGAGGAGGGCCAGGTGCTTGGCCGCGTAGGCAATTCAGGGAATACGACGGAACCGCACTTGCACATTCATGCGGAAAAAAACGGGGAGGGAGTTCCTATAACGTTTCAGGGCCGCTTTTTAGTCAGAAACAGTCTTTTCTGGTAAGAAACAACTACGGATGATTTTCTCAATGAAACTTATTTAGCATTAACTGTGGGAAACACGGGCCGCTTACAGCAATAAAAGGTCATTGCTCGATAATTTAACAAAACGGACTGGAAGAAGTATATTACATGAATTAACCGATAAGAAACTAGCAAAATTGGTCCAATATATTGAGAAAGCTTTGCCAGAAAATACGGACATCATTGAAAAAGACAGATGGACGATTTGGAAAGCAACAAAATAAAACCAGTAAAACAGGGGTTATTATGATGCAGGGTAGAAAGAATATTTTTATAATGTTTATTGGTACTTTGGCTCTCCTGGCTGGATGCCAAAGCGATGATAAAAGCAGCACCGCGACCAATGAAAGTCCAAATATTGCTGAAGCCGAACTATCCTATATTCAGGACGGAAAAGAGCTTGAAGCCAGTTTTATCGCTGAATGTCTTCCCGAAAATGATTGCACCAAAGAAAACTCTTTTCTAGCACAAGACAGTTTAAACATTGCCGAAACCACTGAAGATATTGAAGCCGTAAAAGCCGAGCCCGGTGAACCCATTCAAATTGAGGTTAATGGTGAAGAACCGGAACAAATCAGCTACAACATGCATTACAAGAGAGAAGAAACAGGTAGTACCTCTGTCGATTCTGGCATAGTTAACCAAAAGCAGTTCACTTTAGGCGGAAATGGTCAAAAGCGAATCCTTATTGACGCAGTATGGGAAGACGAGCAGGGAAGTTTCATTGGAGCGAAAAGACAGGCACTGGTGGTGAACCTTTAATATCCATAAAAAATAGCAATACGTGCAGGTGCACTGGTTGAACGTGCAATAATACTTTTATTTACTGAAAGGAAGTTGGTTATGGATACCTATCAAACGCCGGACGGGATTACCGTCCGTCCGTATTATCAGTCCAGAGGTCTGGGAAGCTTTCTTTTAGCGATCGTTGAACAAGTAGCACGAGAGCAGGGAGTTGCTGAATTGGCTCTGGATACGTCTGAAGGAGCTGCTCACTTGCTGGCCTTTTATAAGCAGCGCGGGTATCGGTTCATTGAATATGCTGACTGGGATGTCACCAACTACCAGAGCGTCGTGCTAAGCAAAACGTTATAGTGAACAGAAGGAAACATCTCAGAGAAGCTAGCCTTCGAGGAAGAGGTAGCCATGGAGATGCGCCTGAAGCAGTGCAAAGCTTAATTCTCCGTCAGAAAACGTATTGTTTCTGACTTTATGGATGCATTCGGTAATAGGAAGAGAATATACCTGAATATTTTCGTGATCTTCGAGCTGCTGTTCCTGCCGATCGTGCATATCATCGGTAAAGAAAACATGGGTGCGGTCGTTACTGCGCCTGGAGGCCGGAAGCATCGTTCCTAGATAATTTAAGTTTCCACACATGTATCCTGTTTCTTCAGCCAGCTCTCTCCGGTCGGCTTGCACGAGCGTTTCCCCCGGTTCCACACCGCCGCCTGGCAGCTGAACAACCACAGCATCGACCGCCGGACGGTATTGCCTGATAAGAAGAAAAGCATCTTCTTTTTTGGCCAGAACTACGACCCCCTCCGGTTCGTCCAGCGAAATATACTTTCTGCCGCGCTGATCCGAAATGACGTGCTCGCCCTGTTCCTGCTTCTCATGCATGATAACTGCATCCGTTTATTAGTTAGTGGTGATGTATTTGTTGCTGGTGCTACATGTCCCGAAGCTTGTCCGCTAATTTGTGCTCCGAAAAACGGATGCGGGTGATCCGGTGGTTGTCGTTCATCCACGCATGCCCCTGAATGTTTTCGATGCCCTGGTGATCGTTACTCTGATAGGCGACCTGAATGTGAAAATCGTAGATCCGGTCGGCGGTCTCCTTTTGGGTAACGCGAAGATCTTTGACACTCATCTCCATCTGGTTCTCCTCCGCAAGCATGTGATAGTGGGCGGCGTGCACATGTACAAATTCTTCATAGGCCTCCGCTGTAAAATATTCTCTGTACTGCTCCTGGTAATACGCGTCGAGTTCGGAATTACCTTCGGCGTTATCCGTGTCGTTTTCTGTATCCCCAATTACCGTAGCTTTTTCGGTATCATACAGCAGCTGTACTAACGTTTCATCCGGAACGCTGAATTGGTTCGTTAATACGTGTTCTACATTTGATCGGTCCTGCTGAACGGCGGCATTTTCAGTGTCGGCGCAGCCTGCTAAAAAAATGAGAAGAACAGCTATCATAGTCACAAAGAAAGATCTTTGCAGCAACAGCGGCATTCTGTTCACTCCTTTTCAAAGAGAAAAAACCATCCCCTCTTTCTCCATTTATTGTAAGAAAGTATCATAGCGGAAAAGTAAATTCAATCACTGAAAATATAAAGCTTAGATGCTGCTAGCGAATTATGCAGGCATTTGAAGGATTGTTATCCGGGAGTCGGCGGAATTATTGATGAACTAAAGGAGTGTTAGATGAATCGAGTAATTGTCAGTGAAATTGCAGGCACCGTAGCACTTACCGCCATTGTGAATTACTTTTAGCTTCTGCACTGACTCCTGTGGCGGTAAATGTCGGGATCGCTTTAGGATCGGCGGCAGGAGGGCTGGTTGTGGCAGCGGGAAGTATCGCGCTTTTACCGTGGACCGGCGGGCTATCCGCCCTGATAGCCGCGGGACTTGCTTCATTAAGCTACGTTCTGGATAAAAAAGAGACGCGCACCATGGCAGCACGTGTGCCATCTGAATAAAACGATCAGAAAAATCTGGTGTCGTTACATCAGTTAAAATTGCAGCCGGGGCTGTCCTGTTTTTGGGACAGCCCCGGCTGCGTTTTATAATCTGCCGCTTTTCTCATTACAATTTAAAAGTCATATTGGCTTTCCCGTATTTGTTCAAAGGTCTGCGAGAGAACAACCGTATCCTCTACTAAGCGGTCCAGACGGTCGAGCACATCGGTATTAATAATTTCTTTCTGGTGAAAATCTTTTTCTTCCATAAATACATACGTCTGCACGATTTGGGCTTTCATATAGGACAAAATCGGCTTAAGCTGTAGATCTGCAACTAAATAATGCTTGGGCGACCCGGCGGTGACGAGCATACTTACTGTTTTGTCACGAAATGCATCAACCGGCAGCAGGTCGAACACGTTCTTTAAAGCTCCTGGAATCGACGCCTGAAAGATGGGCATCCCGATAATAACAGCGTCTGCTGCCATCAACTGCTGGGTCACATAGCCGGTGTCTCCTTCGTAGTCGAGGTAATGCCGGCCGTCGCTGAACTGCATGTCGTATTCCGCCAGGTCAATCAGCTCTGTTTCAATATCAGGATATCTTTCATTGACTCTTTTTATCGCTTCGTTCATGGCCGTTCTTGTTTTGGAACCAACCTGTGAGCCGGACAGTCCAATTAGTTTCATTTGTTAGTCTCCTTATTTTTGTGCCGTGTATTTTTTAACCGCCGGCAGAATGGTGTCTCCGATCAGTTCGATATTTTTTCTTATTTTATCCATCGGCATCCCGCCGAAATCAATCTGGGCAATGTAGCGCTGATGCCCGAATACTTCATGCTGGTGCAGTATTTTTTCGATAATTTCCTGGGGGCTGCCCGTGTTCATAATATTATGCGGCTCCGCCCCCTGGGCAAACAACTGCTTCGGGAAGCCTCCGCCGTTGGTGCGCTTCATGCCTTCATTAATATGGGGATAAAGGTCCCTAAGCGCTTGCTGGGTCGTCTCGGCTGCGTAAAAGAAGCCAGCTGTGGCGACCGGAAGCTCCGCCGGGTCATGACCGCCGGCACGGGCTGCCTCCCTGTACGCGTCAACGGTTTGTTTAAAGCGGTCCGATGATCCGCCCAAATGAGCCATAAACATAGGAACCCCGGCATAACCCGCTTTCATCGCGCTGGCCGGCGTTCCGCCGACGGCACGCCAGATGGGAAGCGACCCTTCCGAAGGGCGGGGGAGGACCTTGGCGTTCTTTAACGACGCACGGAACTCTCCCTGCCAATTTATATTTTCCTGTGCATTAATCTGCCGGAGCAGATCAAATTTTTCCTCATACAGGGCCTCATAATCACGGACATCATAACCCAGCAGGTCAAATAATCCAACCCGGGAGGCGCGTCCTGCCACAAGCTCGGTGCGTCCTTTGGAAATCAAGTCAATGGTGGCGAAATTCTCGTATACCCGGACAGGATCGGAGGTGCTGATGATTGTGGAAGAGCTGCCGATTTTTATTCGATTTGTTGCCTGGGCAATAGCTGAAAGAACAACCGCGTGGGCCTGGGTGGCGAAATATTCCTGATGGCTTTCCCCGACGCTGAAGAAATCCAGTCCTGCCTGTTCAGCAAGCGTGGCGTATTCGATTAATTCGTGAATTCGGTCCTGGGCTGATATTCTCTCGCCCGTATGCGGATCGGGCAGGTGATCTCCCAGGGTATAGATACCAAATTCCAATCCATTCTCGGGATGAATGCGATATTGTTTCATAACGTAAAGGCCACCTTTTTTTATTTTGTCTAATGCTATTATAATTAATACCCAACACATTAGTAAGTACGTACATCAAAGTGGCATAGTATAAAAAAGGGTACCAGGGAGAAATAATTTTCTTGTTCTATAGATCAAAGTCATAAAACAGCCGTCCAGGCGATGTAAGAAATCGTCAAAGACGGCTGTTCATCATGCGGACCATATTGGTACGCTTTTTATATTCTTGTTTACGCTGAAATGACTAAGAGAGGGAAGTGCAATTGTTTTGTTATTCTCAACTACTTATAATACCTCTCTCATTCACGGAAGATAATGATCCAGGCGTTTCAAGCTCTAATTGGAGGCGGTAACCCCGCCATCAATGACAAATTCGGACCCGGTCGAATAACTGGAGTCGTCGGATGCTAAATAAAGAAGCAGCTTGGAGACTTCTTCGGATTGGCCTTTTCGCTTCATAGGGATGGTCGCCAATAATTGTTCAACTAACTTTTCTGTGCCTTCTACTTCTATCATGGGTGTTTGAATAACTGCTGGGTGCACGGAATTGACGCGGATACCATATTCCGCAAATTCCAGGGCGGCGCTTTTGGTTATACCCCGGACTGCAAATTTGGAAGAGTCGTAAGCGGCATTGCCGGCAGATCCCCTCAGACCGTTAATCGAAGATATATTAATGATGGAGCCGTTACCAGTTTTTTTCATTTCATAGAGGGGAGGGCGGTTTTCATTCCCAGGAAAATAGAAACCTGGTTAATATCCACGACTTTTCGATACTCTTCTTCTGAAAGGTCTTCAAATTTTTTCGTGACGACGACCCCTGCGTTGTTGACAAGAATATCCACAGGACCAAAGACTGCCTCTGTTTCCTCGATGACTTTTTTCCATTCATCCGCCTTCGTAACATCATGCTTAATAAAACGGACACGTTCCCCGAGTTCCGTTGCCAGTGCTTCGCCTTCTTCTGACAGGATATCCGAAAACACCACGTTTGCGCCTTCTTCAACGAACGTTCGTACATGTGAGGCTCCCTGGCCACGGGCTCCTCCCGTAATCACAGCTACTTTCCCATCAAGTTTTACCCATCTGGGACCCCTCATTTCTTCATAATTTGTGATTATGAACCTATGGACTATATATCCATTAAAACCATCGATTAATCTTTAGATTAGAACGATTTCACATAAAAAACCGTTCTATAGTTAGGTGCTCGGGCAGGCCAAAAGACCTGTAATTAAGGCATGGGAGGCTGCACCAATTATGAAACGAATATTTTTTCCAAAAGGGATAACCCGGAGAAAAATTTTTTAGAGAAAACATAATTCGGCTGCTGCTTGATATCGTCTTTATTTTCATAAGAGGTTCGTTAATATTTAATGGAAAGGACGACGCGTCTCATCAGCTGTTCGGTTTTTTCTTCGAGGGAATAGCCTTCGTCGGTGATACACCAATCCAGCATGACGCCCTGCATGATAATAAACAGGTATTCCGTCATTTCTTCTTCGCTCATGGAGGAAGTAAAGACGTTGTCGGCCTGGCCGGTTTTAATGATTTTCTGCAGGGCTTCACTCATATACAAGTCCTTATAATACGGAACAGGGCCTTCTTTAAACAAGGAATATTTAATAATATTTAACCCTAAATCCGAAACGCTGCGGGCCAGTTGAAGAAAGAAGGTAATGAGAAGATCTTCCCCTGACTGTGGGTAATCTCCGGGATTAAAGTCACGAAAAAGCTCTTCATCCAGTTTTTTAAACATGCTTAAATAAATATCTTCTTTCGAATGAAAATAATAATAAAAAGATCCGACGGACACTTCGGCTTTTTTACTGATTTCTTCTATCGTAACGTCATCAAAGCTTTTATGTTGAATAAGTGCTAAAGCGGCGTTATAAATATTCTGTTTTGTCTGTATCGCCTGCTTTTTTCTTTTTGTTAATTTGGCATTTTCCATTAAAAACGAACTCCTATTTTCATGATACGGGCTGAAAAAGATGTGTTTCCAGTGTATCGGCTGCAAAGGGGATTAGCAACTTTTTATGGAAAGAAAGAGCCTTAAAAAGCCCGGAAGCATTCATTTTGACTGAATGAAATTCAATGAATACATTTCAGTTAAATGGGGAAACAGGTTAGTACAGGCAGACGTTCTTTGCCTTTGAATGAAAAGGAAGAGGCAGAAACAAATGAATTCTGGACGTGAGCTCTCATTGTGGGAAAAATCTTCAAAGCAAGGAGTGACGAATATTGGAAACGAATGCAGGAGCTCCGGCTCTAGTATATGTTTACGCTTTTGTACCTACAGCAGAATACCAGGAAGCACCGATGGAACCAGTAGAGGGGATGGAGCCGGATAACAGCATTGATTTTTTCGTGCAGGAAGAGATTACAGCGGTTATCTGCCAGGTGCCTGAATCGGAATTTTCTGAGGAACAACTCCAAAAAAATGTGGAAAATATGAAGTGGCTGCAGAATAAAGCCTTTCATCACCATACCATCATGAATCAGTTGCATGATCGTTACACGACCATTCCTTTAACATTCGGGACCATCTTTGAACAGAGGTCGAGTCTCGCAGCGATGATGGAAGATTATAAGGAATCCATCATATCGAAATTTTCCACTCTGGCCGGTAAAGAAGAGTGGAACGTTAAAGTGTATGCTGATCAGCAATTGTTCATCGAGGCTGTCGTGCAGGACAGTGAAGAGATACGGGAAAAAGAAGCAGAAATCGAAGCGTTACCGGCCGGGAGGCGTTTTTTTGAAAAGAAGAAAATGAACCAATTTGTCGAAGGAAAAGCGGACGATCACATTGAACAGCACTGCACCTCATTTCATGAAGAATTAAAAGCAAAAAGTGAAGGAACCGAGATAAAGAAAAATTGGGAACGAAAAGTGACAGACCGGGAGAAGGATATGGCCTGGAACGCCGTCTATTTAATTGAATCCAAAGACCGCGAAGCATTTATCCAGTTTATTGAAGACCGTCAGGGACAGGAAGAAGCAGCCGGTACCGGACTGGATTTGGAATGTACTGGCCCGTGGCCATCCTTTCATTTTTCCGGACTGACAAGCAGGAGTGAAGCCAATGCCCAGGGATAGTCTTCAAAACCGGGAAGTGTCCCTGCTGGACGTTTTAGACGCCGTCCTGGAAAAGGGGGTCGTGCTGCAGGGGGATTTAACGATATCGATTGCAGGTATTGATTTGGTTTATGTTGATCTACGGGTGTTGATTGCCTCGGTCGAAACGCTCCGCCAGGCTGAAACGAAAACACAAAAGGAATTTGTTTCTCATTCGCCGGAATCTTCTCCCGTTGAATAAAGGAGGCTGAAACGATGGATAAAAACCCTCAAGTAACAGAAGCCCAGCAGCCCACCGGGCGTATTTCACTGGACCCGGAAAAAGCTGAAGAAGGATTGACCCAGCTGGTCATGACCGTGGTCGAACTTCTGCGTGAGCTCGTGGAGCGCCAGGCCATGCGCCGGGTCGAAGGCGGCGATTTGACCGAGGAACAGATTGAACAGCTGGGAGAAGCCCTCATGCAGCTTGAAGACAAAATGGAAGAAATGAAAGAAATATTTAACCTGACCGATGACGATTTAAATATTGACCTTGGACCACTCGGTAACTTAATTTAAAGCCCGACAAAGGAGGAGAGGACTAATGAGTGAACAACCCGTGCGCCGCTCGGCTGAACCGGCCAACGTAGATAATTTGGCCGGCGGCCTCGTAGAAATACTGGAAACGGTACTGGATAAAGGCGTCGTGATTGCCGGAGATATAAAAGTAAATATTGCAGATGTGGAGCTCTTGACCATCAAGATTCGCCTCGTCGTCGCTTCGGTCGACAAGGCCAAGGAAATGGGCATCGACTGGTGGGAAACGGACCCGCATTATTCTTCCAACGCAAAAAGGCTTGAAGATGAAAATCAGCGCCTGCTCGAACGTGTGGAACAGCTCGAATCCAGCGAAAAGCCGCAAGAAAAGGAACGGGCAGAAGAAACAGATAAAACCGAAGAGAGGGAACGCTAATGATTTTCCGCGATTTATCGAGAGATATTGGGCGATTAGTAAAGGATATGCAGCAGCAGGAAACATCCGGGGTTCGCCGGGTCGAGGAAAAAACAGTCGGAACACAGGAGGAAAGTCCTGCGATCCGTACAGAATATAACATGAAAATGCGTACGCTCCCGTCAAAAGAAGAATTGAATGAATATCAAAACGACATCCGCAAAAGAAACGGCGCGGGGAACGAACTAGTGGAAGCCAGGAAACAAAACGATCAAGAGTAAAAGGGGGCGCCATGGCTTCCGGGTCGCTGAAAAAGAGTGTGCTTTGGGCAAGAAGCCTGAAGCACACTCTTTTTAAGTTCTATGTCTGACATGGGAGCGGCCATTTACATTGACGATACCAAAACGCCTTTGGCTGCAAAGGGCTGCACCGCTTGAGAATCAATCGTAAAGATATTCAGGGTTGCAGGCTAAAAGCGGTGACTCCACAGGATTTTCGGAAGCAGTTGAAGGCGTTATTTTTTTCTTACAATTTTCCCTATGGCCATCTCTCCAAAAATATTCCTCCTTTGTAAATGTACGAAGTATTTTTGTAAACATTATGTCAGCAAAGTGAAAAAAAATCCGGTTATTATGGGGCGGCTGTTTCCCGATTAAGAAGGTTACAGAGATAGGAAAGGAGGGAATGGTTGAATACCATCTTTACTGCAGTTAATGATTCAGCAGGAAGGACGCCTTCTTCATTAGTGGACAGAGGGTAAGAAAAACCATGATTATTTTGGAGAGTAAGGAGGAAAAAATATGAGCCATTATCAACGGATTTTAGTAGGAATTGATGCTGTCGAGATCCCCACCTACACTGTGTTCGACGAGGCAAAGAAAATGGCGGCCGAGCACGGGGCCACATTAATTATAGCTTTTGTTTTCGATCAAAAGAGGTACGCCACGCTGCAGCGCATGGACCCCAAGGGGATTGAACGGTTGCGGACGAAAGCCGCCCTGTATCTTGAAGCTTGTCAGGAGGCTGCGTGGGCTCACGGAATTGAGAACGTGGAAACGGTTATGGATTCCGGGGCTCCGAAGAAACGATTAGCGATCGATTTAGCCAACCGCTACCAGGCAGATGCCATCATTATAGGCGAAAGCGGTGGCACGCGTCTCGAACGGCTGATGTTTGGCCACACGTCTAAAGCTATCCGCCGAAAAGCGAACTGCGATGTGCATGTGGTGCGGGATAATAAACAGACTACCTGAGCCATCATGATTAAGGAAAGCCGCGATCGGACCAAGGCATTCTTCTGCTCGGACTCAAAGGATGATCTTGCTTCCCTAATAAAATGCGCTCTTAAAAATTAACAATTTTTGTAAGCGCATTTTTTCTGAAAAGCTTAGATGAAAAGCTTAGAAGGGAAAAGGAAAATCATAAATTTATCAGAAATTATAAAACTTTCGAACATCCGGTTGACATGAAAAATGCAGCCTGCGTATATTAGATACAACTCTTTGGAAGATACGGAAGCAGTTCTCGTATTAATGACTGAAAATACAAAAAAAGCGGTTGCCAGAGGGAGAGCAGTTAGGAATATTTAATTAGGTAGAGAAAAGGGTGGAGATTGAATGAAGCGAAGCTTACAGGAGCGTCTAGAGGCAGGAACTGTTATCGCAGGAGAAGGATATTTATTTGAATTGGAGCGTCGGGGCTATTTACAGGCAGGCACGTTTGTGCCGGAGGTGGCGCTGGAAAATCCCGAGGCCTTAAAGCAGACGTACCGGGACTATATGCGCGCCGGTTCGGTTGTAATACTGGCGTTTACATATAACGCCCACCGCGAAAAAATGCGGATTATTGGAAAAGAAGATCTGCTCGAGCCGTTGAACCGGCAGGCGATACGGCTCGCAAAGGAAGTCGCCCAGGAGCATCCGGAGGAAGAGGCGCTTGTTGCAGGCAATATTTCCAATACAAATATTTTCAATCCGGACGATGAGGATTCCAAAACTGCAGTCCGCCGGATGTTTGCTGAAATGATTGGCTGGTGCAGCGAGGAAGGCGTCGACTACATTAAAGGTGAAACCTTTTATTACCACGAAGAAGCGCTGATTGCCCTCGAGGAAATTCAAAAGCAGGGACTGCCGGCTGTTGTTACCCTGGGATTAATGGGCGAAAATGTTCTACGGGACGGCTATACGGTCGAAGAGTCCTGCCGTATTTTATCCGGGAGCGGGGCGCTTGTGGTCGGCATGAACTGCTTCCGCGGCCCGAACACGATGCAGCCGTACATGGAAAAAATCCGGGCATCGGTTGATGGATATGTGGCGGCTCTTCCTGTACCTTACCGGACGACAGAAAGCCATCCCACCTTTTTTAATTTGCCTGATTCCGGCTGCAGCTGTCATACTCCTCTGGAAACAACATTTCCTACCGCACTGGAGCCGCTTTACCACAATCGGTATGAACTGGCGGAGTGGGCGAAGGAAGCGACAGACGGCGGCGTGAATTACATTGGCTTGTGCTGCGGAGCCTCTCCGGCTATGCTGCGGTCAGTAGCTGAAGCCGCCGGCCTTCAGACCTTAAGCTCAGAGTACTCCCCGAACATGGAAAAGCACTTCCTGTTCGGCCAGGATGAAACCCTTCAGGACCATAATACAAGCTACCGGACGAAAGCATAGTTAATCAAGAAGCTCTCCCGCAGTATACTGCCGGAGAGCTTCTTGTGTTTAAGGGGGAGGCATTTAAATAAATGATAAGAACCCTTTTATTCCATGGAATTTGCTATCTGCAGGCTTTCCACTGGCGGCAGGCTGGTCCGGACCGCATAAACGGTTTTTCCTTCCTGCCAGCGGATATCCACAGTAACATCCTCACTGGACGGAGCGTAATAAATATCAACGACTCCCTGGTCAGCAGAAGCGGGGAGAGGGTGACGCTTAAGATATTCTGCTATCTGGCGGATCACAGCTGTCTGATCGAGGTTTGTCGATGATGACGAAGACAGGCTCACCAGCCACTGATTCTGCTGCCCGCTGTAACGATACTGGTCTGCACTATTTTTCATGTGTCCGGATAAGCCTTGCCGGAACGGTTCTACCCCTGGTCCGGATGGGTTAACGGTTTTCCCTTCCTGAAAAGCTTCGATTTCACTGACGGCTTCCTGCACATCCATGTACTGGGCAGCAGTAACGTGCGCTAAAGGCTCTCCAGTACTGGTCTGATACTGGATGCTGTAGGTGGCTGAATTGTTGGAAGCCACCGATCCCTGGGTCTGATTGGGCTGCTGGCCTGGAAATTGTGAAGGCAGCTTGATCCACTTATCGTTCATCAGAAGCTCCTGCCGTATTTTTTCAACGTCCTGTTCGGAGGGTGTACGAGAAGACATATTTTCCCTTTGAGGCTTCGGCTGGGGGGAACGCTCTTCTTCTACATCCTTCTTAGGCAGATCATCTTCATCCTCAATGGAAGCTCCTTGCGCGTTATTCGAGGCCTGGGGAGTTTCTTTTTCGCTCGTACAGCCAAAAAGTAGAGTTGCAAGCAGAGTTCCTGACAGAAAATATATCAATCGCGGTTTTTTCAAAGTGGTCCCTTCTTTCTAAATGGGAGTAACCAGAGACTGGGTTGAAATTTTTTCCATAAATAAAGAAAAAGCCAGAAAAAGTAGCGTCCTCTTTTTCTGGCTTATGGATTGGCTGTAGTATCCATCCATTGCTGCCTCATTTGTTTTGTAATTTCCCCTTAGAGCTAGTGGTAAAACCGGTATACTGGCGGCTCTTCCCCCGGCAATTTTTCAGTTGGAATTGAACGTGTGGAAGCTGCAGGAAATAATATGGTCATCCACCATGCCTACTGCCTGAAGAAAGGAATAAGTAATAACCGGCCTCATAAATTTGAATCCTCTTTTTTTAAGATCATTACTGATTTTGACAGATAAAGGCGTTTGGGCAGGAATGTCCGTATCAGCTGTCCAGTTGTTTATGATCGGTTTAAAATCCACATAGTTCCACAAAAAGCCGGCAAAGCTTCCGAAATCCTTTTGTATTTTCAGTACCGCCTCCGCATTGGAGCGCACCGATTGAAGCTTCGAAAAATGCCTGATGACCTGATAATTCTCTTTAATTGCTTTCAAATCGGTGTCTGTGAGCCCGGCGCAATATTCGATGTCAAAGTTGTTGAAAGCGGATCGGTAAGCCCCTCGTTTCGCTAATACAATATTCCACGATAACCCGGCCTGTGCGCCCTCCAGCGTAAGCATTTCGAATATATACCGGTCATCCCGGCCCGGTCTGCACCATTCTTCATCATGGTACGCCTGCAGAAGTTCACTGTTTTGCGGCCATAAACATTGTCCCATCGACTGTGTTCTCCTTTCCTTCTGTTGAACTTACTGTACCATGCCCAGTAGGACAGCCGCGTGTCCTAGTAAAAAATGTGTCGTGCATCGAATTTTTCGTTCCAGCTTTTGATAGTGATAGTTTAAAGGATTCCAGGCGGAAAAAGGAGAAATCAATAAAAAAGAAGCGGAGGGAAGGGTATGGCAAAGGTATGCCTGGGCATGATTTTATCGCTGGATGGATATGTTAATGACCGTCACGGAGAGATGGGAAAGCTTTATGCCAGCTTTGAGCCGAATGAAGTGATTGAAGCAGCGATGGCCAATACGGGAGCCGTGGTGATGGGGCGGAACAGCTTTGATGAAAGCCCGGATCCGGATGCCTACGCGGACGATTATGAATTTCAGGTGCCGTTGTTTGTGCTGACGCACCGTCCGCCGTCCAATCATCCAAAGGAAAATGAAAACCTTACAATCACCTTTGTCACGGACGGCATTGAAAGCGCGGTCCGCCAGGCGAAAGAAGCAGCCGGAGGAAAAGACGTCGTGGTGCTCGGGGCAGACATCGGCCAGCAGCTGTTAAAGGCGAAGCTCGCGGATGAGCTGCAAGTCGCTTTTGCGCCCGTCATACTCGGTCAGGGACTGCGGCTATTTGAGCACCTGGAGGACTATGAGATTCATCTGGAGAAGCTGCAGGTCATTGAGACCGCCCAGCAGGTGGAAATCTGGTACAGGGTCCTGAAGGAATAGGAAAAGATTTAGGCGAAGCGCTCCTGCGTTTACAGCGGAAGGGCTTTTATTTCTATGCCTACCCGCGTTTTAAAAAAATACTGTAAGCTCGCTTACAGTAAAAATATAAACATACGGGACCAATAAACGGAGCCAAACAAAACAATGACGGAGGAAGAATTTAAGACAACGTCAACCGCCGGTGAAAACAGGAGAAATTAAAAGCTCCAATCAGAATTCATTAATATAATTTACTAGGTAAACAAAGAATAATAACCAATTATAGTTAAAGCGAGTAATGCGCCAAATATATACTTATTATTTTCCTATTTTTTTAAAAACTTTGTTTATTAGGTATATCAACTGATTGGTATATGATAGCATGACCTTGTAATGAAATCGTTTTCATTGTTGGAAGGGGGTCAGATTAGTTCATTATGAATCCAGGGGTTAACTATTAAGGGGGATATGATGAAAAACAATAAAAAATTTATCGCTTCCGGTATGGCTGTGGCTTTAATCAGCAGTGGGGCGGCCATTGCCTCTGCTGACGAAGGAGAAGACGTATCGGCACTCGAAGTACCGGCATTGAAGGAAAGCTATAGTGATTCTTTTCCGATGGGGGCTGCAGTTGAACCAGAGCATTTAGAGGGCACTCAGGGGGAAATTCTTGAAAAGCATTATAACAGTCTTGTTGCAGAGAATGTAATGAAACCGATCTCTCTGCAGCCGGAAGAAGGGGAATTTGACTGGGAGGAAGCCGATCAGATTGTTGAATATGCCAATGAGAATGATATGGAGCTTCGCTTTCATACGCTGCTGTGGCACGAGCAGGTCCCGGACTGGTTTTTTCTCGATGAAGATGGCAATGAAATGGTAGACGAAACCGATCCCGAGCAGCAGGAAGCAAATAAAGAATTACTGCTGCAGAGAATTGATACGCATATCGAGGCCGTAATGACCCGTTATAAAGATGATATCGATGCCTGGGACGTCGTCAATGAAGTCATTGATCCAGAGGCCGAAAATGATGAAGGCCTGCGGAAATCACCGTGGTATCAGATTACAGGAAAAGAATTCATTAAAACCGCCTTTGAATCTGCACGAAAATACGGCGGGGAAGACGCACAGCTGTATATCAACGATTACAATACTAATGAGTCACCGAAGAAAGAGTATTTGTATGATCTCGTCACGGAGCTTCAGGACGAAGGTGTACCCATTGACGGGGTAGGGCATCAAACACATATTAATGTTTCGTGGCCTGAAACTGAAAGTATTGAAGACTCTATTGAACTGTTCACCGGTCTTGGTTTGGATAACCAGATTACTGAACTGGATATGAGTGTTTATCCGTACCCTCCGAGTGGTGAATACAAGAGCTACGAGGAAATCCCGGACGAGGTTCTGGATCAGCAGGCAGAACGGTATCAGGATCTGTTTCAGTCATTTACAGATTTAGATGACCAAATCAGTAATGTAACGTTTTGGGGGATTGCTGATAACCATACATGGCTCGACGATCAGTTCGAGGACCAGGAAACGCCTGGGAAAGATGCTCCGTTTGTATTTGATGTCGATTATAATGTGAAGCCGGCATACTGGGCATTAGACGAAACGCCTTCCTCGCCGGCAGATCTGGAAGACGGGGCTGAAGCTGCAGAATCTGAAGATATGGAAGGCGGAGAGCTCCCTGAAACGTCTACCAATCAACTATCTTACGTGATAGCCGGGGGACTGCTGACTGTCTTTTCGCTTGCCGGACTTCTTTACCGGCGTAAAAAAATCGCGTAGAAAAAACATTGGTTTTTAACCAAAAAAATATGAAAATATTTAATATGTTTATGTACGAGTACGGTTCCCATTCCGTACTCATTTTTTTATGATTTGAATTTCCAGAAAGAGCACCGGGGGGAGATATCTTATATAGTGCATTATGGAGAAGAAAGTTCTTATCAAAAAACTATGGGACAAATACCCCTGCATTATTATCTAGAGATCTATTACAAATCCATGGCTTAGTTGAAGAACGGAAGCTGCCAGCAGCAAACTCATAGAAATCATGAGCTTCTTTTGCCTGCGTGCTTCTTTCGGTTTCCGATCGATGAAACCGTGATTTCAGACAACTTTCCGGCATGAAAAAGCCTGCAGCAGGCAATGAATTTTCCTGCTAAGAACCGTGGGGATCATAGGGCGGTTTTTTTTCTTCGATCCCGGCGATTAATTCGTAGGCATCCAAATTCCCAACAACTTTTCCTCTCTCATCGATCACGGGCAGTTCTTCAAGGGAGTACCGTACAAATAGTTCAAGAGCGGCGGTCAGAGGATCAGAGGTTCTGACGGACACAGGAGCAATCATGATGTCTTCAGCCAAAGTGTCTTTAGATATAAACTCCAAAAGTTTTCCTTTCGGGATTTTTTTCCCGCCATGTACGCTTGCATTTACCGCAAAGACTCTCATTAATTCCTGGAGCGTAATGATACCGAGTAATGATAAATCCTGGTCCACCACATAGACGGAGCGGTTTACCGGGCTGCCCCGGGCAATCTTTTCTTTCACCACCTCCAGGGCGTCCTCCGCGTTCACAAGACTTGGTTTTAACGTGATTTTCCGGTACACATCTTCCACCTTAAGCATGCGTGTTTCCTCCGTTCTCCATGCGCTTGATCAGATGAGTGATCCCGATGGCCCGCTCGACCTCGACCACAAAAGCAATCCCTTTTCCGGGTTTGTTTAATTCCAACCCGGTCGTAATGGCATGCAGGACATCCTCGGTTTTCTTGCGGTCAATCAGCGTCAGCACAAGCTCTTTTTCGGGTTCAATCGTAATATTAAACAGCTTGGCGTGCTCATGAATGCCGGTGCCCCGTCCAAACAGTATCGTTCCGCCTTCGGCGCCTGCCTTCTTTGAAGCTTCCACCACGTCTTCGGAATAGCCTTTATTAATGATGGTCACAATCAAATCATATGAAATGTTGCTTTCCATGTTCTTCCCTCCTGTACCCGATTATTGGATCTTACTGCTGGAGTAAATGGGTAATCCCCGCAATGCGTTGAACATCTATCACAAAGCCCATGCCGGTGCCGGGTGTGTCTAACTTTCCCGCTTTTTCCACCGCCCGGATCACCGCATCTACTTTTTCTTCCGGGATCAATGTCAATACCACCTCTTTTTCAGGGTCGACGCTAATACCAAGGAATTTTTTCGTTTCATGAATGCCTTCGCCTTTTCCTAATATGATCGTCCCGCCTTCGGCCCCTGCTTCTTTGGAAGCCTGGACAATTTTACTTCCTGTATTTTTTTTCACGATGGTCACAAGCAGTTTATGATTCCGATTTAAGGCTTCGTTCATTTTCTTTCTCCTTCCGATGATATAATAACCCCAGGATTAACACGCATAAGATTGGAGAGAGGGCAACGAGGGCAATCATTCCAAATCCGTCTATTAAAGGATCACGCCCTTGGATGGCTCCGGCAACTCCAACGGTCATGGCTACGATAAAGGTAACGGTCATCGGACCGGTCGCGACACCGCCGGAATCAAAGGCAATCGCGGTAAACGTTTTGGTGGAAAATTTAATCAGGATGATCGCTAGAATATATCCAGGAATAAGAAAGTACCATAATGGAATGCCAAACAAAATACGTACCATCGATAAAGCGATCGAAACGGCGACGCCGATGGAAAGCGTGTAAAGCATGACTCTTTGCGGAATATACCCACCCGAAACCTTTTCCACTTCATGATTCAGGATACGGACAGCCGGTTCCGCGAAGGTAGCTACAAAACCGAGCACAAACCCGATGGGAATCAGCAGCCATTGATGCTCCATGGTTCCCATCGTGGTTCCCATCGTTTCCCCAACTGGCAGAAACCCAATATGAACCCCCTGTAGAAAGAAGGCAAGGCCCCAAAATGTTAAAAACATCCCTTTAAAAATATCCAGTAATTTCTTAAATGAAAGCTTCAAAATAAATAATTGAAATACTAAAAAGAACATTAACAGAGGGAGGAGCGCAAAAGTGACTTCATATAACACATGGCCGAAACCATCAAACAGGTGGATCGTCATCCAAAAATCACCCCCAGCACTAACACACCAAGGATCGGTCCGATGGAAGCCAATGCCACTAAGCCAAATCCGTCCGCAGAAGCTGATTTGCCTCCTAAAACAGAAGCAACACCCACTCCCAGGGCAAGGATAAACGGAACGGTCATGGGCCCGGTCGTAACCCCTCCGGCGTCAAACGAGATGGGGACAAACTGGGGAGGGGTAAAAGAAGCCAGGACAAAGGCTGTGCCGTACCCACCAATCAAGAGGTAGGTGATGGGGATATTCAACAAAATCCTTAGCATGGCCAGGCCCACAAAAATGGCAACTCCCAACGCCACGGTATAAATCAGCACATTACTGGAAATCAATCCGCCGGACACAAGATCCACCTGCGTAGCAAGCACCCGCACATCCGGTTCCGCTACCGTGACTACAAATCCAAGAAGAAAACCAGCAATGACAATCCATCCGGGTTTACCAATATTCGGTAAGGAGGCACCGATCATTTCCCCTATGGGCAATAAGCCAATATTCACGCCTAATAAAAATAATATTAATCCCAGGGAGACCATCACCGCCCCAGCGAAAAATTGAACAAGCATCCCGGCGGGCATCCCAATAAAGGTCACCTGCAGCAAAATAACAACCAATGACAGCGGCAGAATGGCATAGACCACTTCTTTCACTGTATCTTTTATACTTTGCATTTCAGCCTCCTTTCGTCTGTGGTCTTTAAAGAACTTATATACACTCTATGATTACTTTTAGCGGCATAAAGATGGTTAATAGGAAGGGAAAGATTCTTCGTGAGTATTTGCGGAAACCAACTTGCTGTGTGATGAGAACACAAAGCAATATACTACCGGTGCGGGCCCCGAGTAATACGATTCGCTTTCGAAAGAATAAACTGCACCCATAACCATCGAATAAAACTCGTGATGGTAACGCTTACGATGATAGATAGCAAAAAGAACAAAAAGTTTGTGAAGGCTGAAGGCGATGGGGTTATGGAGAGTATAAATAAAAGGGCGATGATTCCAAGAATGGTACTTACAAACAAAAACAGCCAAAAACGACTTTTTGCACGGTAGTCCTGGGCTACAGGAGCGGACCAGGCGTCACGAAAAGGGGGAGCGCCTGGTTCGCCTTTGAGCACATGGAGCAATGGCGAGGAGCAAATCAACCTCCAGGGGACCGTTTGTGCCCGTTGCAGGGAATGATAGTCGCGGGAAAGGACAAGACGAATGTTTTTATCAGCTGAAGGGGCGGGGGTTAGGGAGTAGCTAAAGACAGAGCACCCAGCTACCTGCCACCCTCGCTTCCGGTACTGCTGTAATAGTTGTTATTCTTTGGTATAGGAACGAAAAGGCATCGCAGAAATGATAATTTTTTTCTTTTTACGCACATATTTCCCCCCTCAGCAATAGAGTAATAGCTGCTAATCCAGAAACAGAAAGAATAGAAGAGAAATGATAATAAAGAAGCTGCTTATCTATAAAGCGATACGAACGTCTTTCCAGTAACTGGTTGATCGTTCTGCCCATTTACCCATTGAGTTCTCCTTTCGCATGCATGTATCATCACTTGTATTTTCTGGCACCACGGCAAAGTTCGTTCTGTATACATGAACGTAGTGGAAAAAAGAAAAAGCTGAAACCACGTTTGATTTCTAGATATACGCTCCATGCCAGAGTTTCGTTCCACTTTTGACGAAAAAAATTGTGATTATTCAAAAAAATAAATAAACAATCTCGATGGAGGTCGAATTCACGTCCACATCGTCTGGAAAACCTTTCATCTTGTAAATAATAGAAACAGGGTCTGGATTAAAGCCAATTCAATATCTACTAGTTTATTATTCAGAGCATTATTAGAGTATAATTTGAAACTGTTTACATTTGTTGTATAAAATGATAAATTTAAAACTGTAGGATGAGGATAAAGAAGGGGGTACATTTATGGTGAAGGTATAGCAGGATAAATACTGTAGGGAGGTTGGGACATGCAGGTTATTTCATACAATGATTTGAAAAACATTATTACCCCTGGAGATACTATTTCCATTGCAGCCTTATCTGTCGGAAATTTACCAGCAGAAATATTAAAAAATATAGTTGATGAGTACGATAAAACTGGAGGTCCGGATAATCTTACTTTTATTATCGCAAATGATATAAGTGATTACGAGGGCGGGATTGATCTTGATGCTTTCGTCCAGCGGGGAATGATTAAACGGTTAATAACGAGTCTACTCACGGCTTCACCAGCTACTATTGAGGCGATTAAAAATAATGAAGTTGAAACATATTTTTTTCCACAGGGAATTCTTGCTGTACAATATCGGAATCACTCCGTTTCATCGCCGGGGATGATTACAAAAATAGGTTTAAATACAAGCGTAGACCCTAGATATTCAGGTGGAACGGTTAATGATGCCACCACCGGGAGCTTAGTCTCTGTATTAGAAATCAAGGGAGAAGAATATTTACACTATGACTTTCCTGGCGTTGATGCAGCTCTTTTACGGGGAACTTACGCTGACGAAAAAGGAAATATCTTTATGACTCATGAGTCCCATTTGGGAGAAGGATACAGTGTAGCGGCCGCCACCCATCAAAATGGCGGGAAGGTGATTGTTCAAGTTAAAGAAATTGTTCAAAGCGGCAGCTTTCCCCCTCATGAGGTGTTTATTCCCGGTGAACTCGTGGATTACGTTGTTATAAATGAAAACCCCAAATACCATAAGCAGGTGATGCAGGCTTATTATGATCCTGCTTTATCAGGCCACTACCGGGTGAGTGATATACAGGAGCAGCCTATGGAACTCAGCTCCCGTAAAATTATTTTAAGACGGGCTGCCCAGTTTTTAAGTGAAGGGGATGTAGTCAGTATTGGTTTTGGTATAAATAATGAGCTGCCAAATGTATTGATAGAAGAACATGCGGAGGATTTGGTTCAGCTTAATATTGATACCGGCGTATTTGGAGGCATTATCGGCAGTAAAGACCGCTTTGGAATGAACTATAACCTGGACGCGAGAATGCGCCATGAACTGACATGGGATTTTATATATCATGGCGGCCATGATATAGCCTATCTCAGCTTTGCGGAAATCGACCGGTGGGGAAACGTAAATGTCTCTTGTTTTGGTAATAAAATGAGCGGAAGCGGCGGGTTTATAGACATAAGTCAAACTGTGAAGACTATTATTTTTTCAGGAACCCTGGTGGCGGGCAGTCAGTCTTCTTGTGAAAATAATCAGCTGATTATTGAACAGGAAGGCCACTCGCATAAATTTGTAAATGATGTCCAAAGTGTAGATTTTAACGCAGCGTATTCGAGAGAACTGAACCAACAGGTTTTTTATGTAACTGAACGGGCCGTATTTCATTTGGTGGAGGAAGGCTTAAAATTAATTGAAATCGGTCCGGGGCTGGATTTACAGAGGGATATTCTATCAAAGATGGATTTTGATCCTATTATTTCTGACGAGTTGAAAATTATGGACCAAAATATTTATCAAAATGATTGGGGGGAATTGAAGCAATCGATCCAACATCGGAATCATATTGATAAAGGAGAAGATAAATATGAATTATGATTGGATTAAAACAAGATCAGATTTTGACAGAGTGAAAGCAGCAATTATTGATCCGGGAAAGGGTACAGAATGGTCGTATCAGGATTTAAACATCCGGGCAGAGAATTTAGCGAATTATTTGCAGGATCAGGGAGTAAAACGCGGGGATGTCATCGGTATATTCGCACCAAATGACGTTGCGATACTGGATGTGTTGTTTGCTTCATTTAAACTGGGGGCCGTTTTCCTGCCGATTAATTGGCGGCTGAAATCGTTAGAGATTGAAAGCATCATTTCGGATTCTAATGTCAGGCTGATTTTTTACGCCTCCAATCATCTGGAGTCCCTGAGAGGAATCCCTCAAGAGCTGATTCATATGGATATCGATTCCCCGGAGTATGATGACATTGTTAATCCTAAAAACCACCGCCCGTTTAAAAGTGTCGATGTAGAAAGCGACGACCTTGCGTCTATAATATATACGAGCGGGACCACAGGATTACCAAAAGGGGTTATGTTCACCTACGAGTCGTTTGTTAATAACATGATCAATACCGCATTGACGTATAAAACACATGCCGGTTATACAACGATAGTATCAACTCCAATGTTTCATGTACTGGGATTTAATGATTTGTCGCTGCCGTTATTAATGGCTGGCGGAACATTGATTCTGCACCGCTATTTTGACGGGAAGGAATTAAATGATCTGATGGTAAAATACCAGCCCGATTATTTAATGCTCATACCAACCATGTATTATGGCATGCTGGCAGCTGGCAATTTTGATATTCAGGGCTTCAAAAATGTTGAGTTCTTAATACAGGGCGGTTCTGCACCGCTTCCGGCTGTACAGAAAAAATTTGAAAGTATGGGTTACACATTAGTCAATGGCTACGGTTTAACTGAAGCTCCACTTGTTATGGTTAATACACCTGACAATGCAATAAAGAAACCAATGAGTATTGGCAAGCCTGTCATGTATATGGATGTCCGACTGCTGGATGAAAATTATAACGATGTTGAAACTGGTGAAATTGGGGAATTGGCCGTCAACGGTAAAAACGTTACACCAGGCTATTGGAACAAACCGGAAGAAACAGAAAAATCATTTGCAGGCAGTTATTTCCTAACAGGCGATTTAGCCAGGCAGGATGAAGACGGAGATATCTTTATCATTAACCGGAAAAAGGAGCTCATTATTACCGGGGGTGAAAATGTTCTGCCTTCTGAAGTGGAAGGTGTATTATCAGAGCACCCGCTTGTGAGGCAAACGGTGGTAGTGGGATATGAAAGCCCTGAATTTGGAGAATCTGTTTCTGCAGTAGTGCAATTGAAAGAGGACGATCCGGATTTCGAAGCTAAACTGGACAAGCATGTGAGAGAGCACCTCGCAGGCTACAAAATACCGCGAATATATTTGAAAGTTAAAGATGTCCCATTAAACTCCACCGCAAAGCCTGACAGACTAGAATTACAAAAAATGGTGAATCAAAAAGCACAGGAAGCAAATCAGAAAAACGAATTGCTTTAAGCGACTTTTTTGAAAGCGCTATCAGAATATACTGGAGGCTATACTATGGCTGAAAAACAAGCACTGATAAAAGAATTATATCCTGAAGATTTATTAAATATTTCTAAAGAGTTAACTGAAGGGGAAGTTCAGTTTTTAAAACAACTCAATGATCTGCTGGAAGAAAAATACCGGGATTCAATTAATGATCACTGGGCTAATGCAACAGTGCCTGAAGACTTTTTTAATGATATGGGTAAACTGAATTATTTCAACAACCCTCTGCTGTTTGAAGGGCGGGAAGGTGAACGGACGACGAGTCAGCTGTTTCAGTTTTTCATGTTATATACAGTGGCAAGGTTTGATGTTTCATTAGTTACTTTGATGGGCGTGCATCAAGGTTTAGGACACAATGCGTTCCTGTTTGGCGGAAGCAAAGAACAAGTGGCGTATTATGTGCCGAAATTACAATCTCACGAACTGAGGACCTGCTTTGCTTTAACCGAACCTGAACACGGGTCGGATGTAGCCGGCGGTTTAGCAACGACGGCTAAGCGTGAGGGGGATAAATGGGTAATAAACGGGGCGAAAAAATGGATAGGCGGCGCCACTCTTTCGGATGTCATACCAGTTTTTGCTACAGATGTGGACACAGGTAAACCAAAGGGATTTATCATTCGGCCTGACCAGGACGGCGTGGATATGGATGTCATTGAAAATAAAATTGCTTTACGAATTGTGCCAAATGCTAATATTCACTTAAACAACGTGGTCGTCCAGGAAGAAGACAGGCTGCAAAATATTAACGGCTTCAAAGACATTGCGAAGGTGCTGTACTCCACACGTGCTGGTGTGGCCCATATGGCGACAGGAGCGATAGCCGGGACCCTGCGGGCAGCTCTGGATTATGTGAGCGAACGTAAACAATTTGGCAAAGAACTCAGCAAATACCAGTTAATTCAGGAGAAGCTGGCTATGATACAGGGAAACCTGTCCCATGCCATGAGCCTGTCTGCGCAGCTTGCCCGGATGCAGGGGAACGGGGAATATGATGAAGTGGCAACCTCAACCGCAAAAATGATGAACGCCTTAAGATTAAGGGAGTCTGTTGCAATGGGACGGGGGATTACAGGAGGCAACGGTATTCTTGCCGAATATGATATCGCGAGATTTTTCTCGGACGCCGAAGCCATTTACACCTACGAGGGCACTCATGAAATTAATGCATTAGTTATTGGGAGAGCATTAACAGGGGACTCTGCCTTCATCTGATGGCAGAAAATGGCTGAATAAATTTCAGAAATATGGAGGTTATTTCATGACGATGAGAAAAGCAACCGTCTTAGGAGCGGGGTTAATGGGCAGCCAAATTGCTGCCCTTTTGGTAAATGCAGGTTTAAAAGTAAAGCTGCTGGACATGGCAGTTGATGAAAATGAGCCAAACAAGATTTCAAAAAAATCCTATGATATGATTACCGATCCGAAATGGCCGCAATTATTTGATTTAAACTTTGCCTCTAATCTGACTTATGGCAATTTTGCAGAGGATTTATCGGGGCAGGATGATTCGGATATTTTTATTGAAGCTGTAAAGGAAGAAGTGGAAATAAAGCATAATATTTGGGACCAGGTGAGACGTGTTGCCAAAGACGATGCCTTATTTGCCACAAATACTTCAGGCATTCCGATAAAAGCAATCTCCCGCGTATTTAATGATACGGAGCTGGAAAGATTTTTCGGCATGCACTTCTTCAACCCGCCCCGGATCATGAAGCTGGTAGAAGTGATTCCTGGTCCTAATACGTCCCCTGAAGTAACAAATAAAGTCCAGGCTTTTGCTGCAGATGTGCTGGGCAAAGGTGTCGTCACAGCAAATGACGTTCCTGCATTTGTTGCTAACCGGATAGGGACACAGACCATGAATGATGTGATGTATCGTGCCGAGAAAACGGGCCTGTCCATTGTGGAGGTCGATGCCCTCACGGGACGGGGTATCGGAAGGCCAAGCCTGGGAACGTATGGGCTTGTTGATCTGGTAGGGCTTGATATTGCGACAACCGTGATCAAGGGCCTGCAGCAGGATCCAGAAGAACAGGAATTTTTCCACAATACGCGTATTGCAGAAAAACTGATGGAAAACGGCGCGTTGGGGAGGAAAACCAAGCAGGGTTTTTATAAGAAGGACAAGAAATCACTGCTGGTTTTTGATCCTGAAAGCAATGAATATGTACAGCCGGAGCAGCCCGAATTTGAGCTGCTGAACAGTTTCAGTAAAGATTTGAAGTCAAATATGGACCTCATCTACAACGCTGAAGATAAAGCGGGCATGTTCTTATGGGAAACCCTTAGAAACAATTTCTACTATAGTGCTTTGAATGTGCCGAAAGCGGCGACGGATTTTAAAGACATAGACCGTGCCGTGGTATGGGGATTCAACTGGAAAAAAGGGCCTTTCCAGCTGTGGGACCTGATGGGATTCGAACGCGTTAAGGAACGTATGCAGCGGGAGCTGGGGGCATTACCGGAATGGATAGAAAAACGCAGTACCCCATTTTATACTGAAGGTGAGTCGATTGAGCGTGTGACTCCGGTAGCAGCGTTTACAGAACGCGAACTATGGAACAGGGAAGACTCCAGTCTTTCTGTTGCAAATGAAGACCAGCTGTTACTGAAACTGCAAAGTACGAATAATATTATTACCGATGGCTTTGCTGATGATTTAATCGAGTCTATCGATCTTTTAGAAAATCAGGATTACTCGAGCATGGTCATCTATGCAGAAGGAAACAATTTCAGTGTGGGTGCCAACCTATATCTGATGAAAAAAGCACATGAAGAAAACACAGTGGAAGAGACCGTGGGACCTGCAATTGAAAAATTGCACGAGAGCTTCAGCCGTCTTAAATATGCACTTAAGCCTGTCGTAACAGCCGTCCACGGAAAAGCTTTAGGCGGAGGCTGTGAATTGGTTCTTCATTCACCGGTGGTAGTAGCAGCAAGTGAAACGTACATGGGACTTGTGGAAGCAGGGGTAGGACTGCTTCCCAGCGGTGGCGGCCTCGCCGAAATGGCGGACCGGATTCTCGGAACAAGCCATAAGCACAATGATAAACAGGAATCGATGACTAAAGTACTGACGAATGTAGGGTTCGCAAAAGTGTCAACGAATGCTTATGAAGCGCTCAGGTATGGTTATCTAAGAGAAACCGACTCTATTATATTGAATACAGAGAAAAGAGTGGAAATAGCTTTAAAACGAGCACGGTTTGAAGTGGAGACAAATTATGTTCCCCAGCCGAAATTAAACTATTTTGCTTTAGGAAGAGATTATAAAGCACTAGCTCAAGGCCAATTGGAGGCCCAGCGTGTTGGAAACTTCATAAGTGCTCATGATTATACAATCACTTTAAGTGTTGCCGATGTTTTATCGGGAGGAGACCTTCCGCGTAACACCTATATTAATCAAAAATACCTTCAAAAGCTTGAAAAACAAAAATTCTTAATGCTGTTACAAAACGAAAAAACGTACGAGCGAATTACTCATATGCTGGCTGCAGGCGAGCCTCTGCGAAATTAAAAATGTGGCAGCAAAGAAAGGGTGAAAGTCAGTGCAAGATGCATATATAGTAGCTTATGGGCGTTCTGCTTCAGCTAAAGGAAAATTAAGTGGTGCTATGGCTCACGAAAGACCTGATGAAGTTGCGGCACAGGTACTAAAAGGGGTGCTGGACCGGGTAGATGGTCAATTCCGTCCAGATATGATACAGGATGTTATCGTTGGTAATGCTTTTCCCGAAGGCCTGCAGGGACAAAATATCGCACGTTCAATTGCGCTGCTTGCCGGACTGCCGGAAGACGTGCCGGCCCAGACGGTGAATCGTTATTGTTCTTCAGGGCTTCAAACAATTGCGATAGCGGCTAATCAGATCGTGTCCGGCCAGGCAGATATTATAGCAGCCGGCGGGGTTGAACTGATGAGTGCCGTTCCAATGGGTGGCAACGAGCCGGTTAACAGTCCAATACTCCAGGAGGAAGAGCCTGGAGTATCCTATCCGATGGGACTGACGGCCGAGATGGTAGCTGAAAAATATAGCGTCTCACGGGAAGATCAGGATGCTTATGCTGTGGAAAGTCACCAGCGTGCTAAAAATGCCCAGGATTTAAGAAAGTTCGATGACGAAATTATCCCTATTAATATAAATAAGGTTACGTATGATTATGACGAGCCTGTGGTAACAAAGAATGTATTTGATACAGACGAGCTGGTGCGTCCTGATACCAATATGGAGGATCTAGCGAAGCTGCCCACTGTGTTCAAGGCCGATGGGACAGTAACAGCCGGTTCATCTGCCCCGCTTACCGATGGCTCAGGCTTTGTGGTTGTAATGTCAGGAGAAAAAGTTAAAGAATTAGGCGTCACGCCTATTGCACGATTCGTGGGCTTCAAGGCAGCGGGTGTTGATCCAAAAATCATGGGAATCGGCCCGGCTTATGCCATTCCGGATGTGTTAAAATTAACTGACCTGACGGTTGATGATATGGATTTAATCGAACTAAATGAGGCATTTGCGGCACAAACACTGGCCTCTATCAGAAAGACAGGGTTGGACATGACTAAAACGAATGTTAATGGAGGCGCCATTTCATTGGGCCATCCTCTTGGGGCCTCGGGAGCGATGCTGACTGCAAAACTGCTTGCTGAAATGAAAAAAAGACCAGATTCCAGGTACGGGATGGTGACCATGTGCATTGGAGGGGGCATGGGGGCCGCAGGTATATTTGAATACATCAGATAGTTGGCTTTAGTATTCTAATGTATCAGTTATTTTTGTTCGCCCAAGCAATAATCAGGAATCCGTAAATATTCAGTGGGGCTGTCCTATTTTTCGGACAGCCCCACTTTCTTGTTTTGGCGATTTCGATTAGTACTTTCTTTTACCTTCAACGAAAACAGACAAGTGTTTCCAGCAATAATGAAAATGGAGGTGACTATTAATGGAACTCTTATATGTATTAGCGGTATTAATAAGTACCGGAACGTTTTTATTTTATTTAGGTAAGGTAATGCGTAACAAATAATTACATAAAAGCCGGTATGAAGACTGGCAAAGCAATTTATATAACAAAGAGATACTAAGTATTAAGTGGGCAGTTGAAAAGCACACCTGTTTTTAATATAGCTTGAACCGTTTTTATACAAATAATTTCTTATTTAAAGAAGTATTAGAAATTTATCGTTGAATTTTTGGCTCAACACCAAAATATGTTCTTGATAAAAAGAAATGAAAAAACATCTGCCCCTCTGTTATGTTGAGAG
>NZ_JBQOJA010000017.1:0-62134 GCF_054971385.1 Marinococcus tarijensis
AAGGGGAAAGCTATCGACTGAAGCACGCGCTCTCCCATCAAAAGAAAATGACTTCTTCTTAAGTGACCGAAAGTTTCGCTGGCGGGGTTGTGTACAAAAGCCTGCATGATTATGTACTTTTTCATTGCAAAAAACAACCCCCGGTGGCCTAATTGATAGATATTGTTTTCCACGCCCCAATACAGGCGCGCTTCATGGGCTAAATCGGGACGAAGCTCTCCCGTAATGATCTCATCGGCCCGATTCCCACCGTGCGTTGTTACGGTCCCTTCGAAATCGACGATCATGGCTTCCCCCATTGAATCATTCACCCCGTCCGTCCCGCACATAGCAACGGAGGCGGTGTAAGCAAGGTTAGTGAAGGCGTTGGAACGATTCGTCAATTCCCAGGATTGTTGGATGGGAGGCGTGTAACCGGCTGTCCGTAAGATCACATTCGCGCCTTTATAGGCTAATTCCCGGCTTACTTCGGGAAACATGCCATCATGGCAAATGGCGAGACCTAACACACTGCCATTGGGACCTTGGCAAACAGGCAGACCGGTGTCTCCTGGTTCCCAAGGCTCTGCAGGTACCCAGGGGTGCAGCTTGCGATAGTGCAATTGAATGACACCCTGATTATCAATAATAAGACCGGTGTTGTACGGGTTTCCCTTTGAATTGGCTTCCATAATCGAAAAACAAGCCCATTGGTTGGTTCGACGACAACTTTCCTGCAGTTGCTGAACTTCCGGACCATCAACAGTACACATCAATTCTTCGGTTGTATCCATGGTGAGTCCGTGAAGCATATATTCGGGAAAAACGACAAGGTCAATGGGAGCGATAAATTGTTTCGCTTTTTCCATCATGTCACAAACTTTTTGTGTCTGTTGTTGCAGATCTTCTTTCGAATGGATGGTGGGGAGATCAAGCTGAACTAAGCCCACAACAACGCCATTTGGAGTTTTGTTTAAGCCACCTAAACCGTTCATTATATTCCTCCTTGTGTAAAAATGAAAAGTCTGAAATTCTTAAAGACAAGCCTTCCTAGTATTGAAAAAGCTTATCTTTAATATTTTTCCTTTCGAGGAAAGCTTAAAATCAATGATCTAAAATTGAATACTATGATAGCGTCTGCTTTCCAATATAATAAATATTGGAAAGTCACATACAAATAAAGTCTGTATACATAGGTTTTGCTTTTTTGTCTAAATACTACTGATAATCGTCATTATGTTGAGTGAAAAGGAACTAGAAAAGACACAGAATTCCTCAAAGTTTTTAAAGGTAAAGAAAATAAGTTCAATATACTGAACTTGTTTTCTTTAATATCTCAAAACTAGAAGTATACTTAATATATTGAGACAAAACCAAATAACTTCCGATAATACATCTTATGTTAACTAAAATCTTTAAGAGAACGTAAGAAGTTAATCTTTGCCCTTTTTTCTTTAATCAGCTTTCTTAATTATAGATGTTCATCTCGCAATAAAGAAAAGCAACATGCCGATAAAAATAATGGCGACGCCGACCACGATTATAATCATATATAAACAAATTCTAGTTTCAAGCCCGGATAAAAAACCAATAACGTTCCAATCAAGAAGCTATTACTCTACTTCTCATATAGCAATCTGTTCAAATTAGATTTCAAAGACTAATATTCACTAAATTATATATATTTAAGTTTACATAAACTTAAACGTTTTAATAAACATAATTCAGCTTTCAATAAATCAACTCATTTACATATAATATATGGGTTATCTACCCTAATTCTGTTTTTCATCAGCATCAACAATTACTAAAAACTAATCCATAGCATTGGCAATTGTCTATTTTTTGTCAACTCCTTACTCGTTAAAATAAAAGTTTTTCTCTATGTACTGTCTTAATAAAGCCATGCCGCTTATGTAACGTAGCAAAAATCGTAATTGGATGTTTTGCCACGTTGTCTACTCCTCGATTTATATGATTTCCAAGCGTTGCGAAAGGTCTACCTTTATCAACGCTAAAAATTTCCATTTTATTCAAATGAAAGGCTCTTCACCACAAGTTGGACTTGACCCGATAAGTATATGAAAAAAGCGGCTCTTCCTTTATCTTGGTATTGGACTAGAACACCGAGAAAGGAAGAAGCCAGTTGATTACCCATTTTATCAAAGAACTGCTGCACCTTCCAGCCTACGACTGGATCCATACATCCAAACCAAACGGCACCTGGGTGTTTCATCTTTCCCCGAAATACCGGCAAACGAGCTGTCCGGTGTGCGGGAGCGCCTCGCGACGGAAAGCAGAAACCGGACGGTTTCTCCGTCACACCCATACCGCCTCCACCGGCATCATTTGGATCCGTGTCCCCCGGGAACGCCGGGCTTGTACCGGATGCGGGGCCACGTTCACGGCCTCTCTGCCGGACCTTCCGGACCGTGGCTCTGCGACAGAGATGTTTCAGGAGATGGTGGTCCAGGCCTGTATCGGCCGCTCCATCGCCGATGGTGCCCGTACGTTCGGTCTTCCGTATACCACCCTGGAGCGCTGGTTTTACCGCCGGGCCCCAGCCCTGCTGACCGTTTCCACCCCCACGGTGGTCACCGTCGATGATTTTGCTTTTCGCAAAGGCCATACCTATGGAGTGGCCGCGATGGACTGGCACACCGGCCAGGTGCTGGCTATCGGAAGGGGGCGGTCCACCGCTGCGATTGCCCGTCTGTTGGATCAACTGCCAAACGCCATCGACGGCGTCGTGACCGACGGTGCTCCGGCCATGGCTCAGGCCGTTCACCATACCTACCCGGGCGCCGATCATATTCTGGATCGCTTTCATCTCATTCGATGGTTTACGGAAGCCCTAGCACGGAGGCGACGGTATTTGAACGTGGACCGCCGGCATCACGGAGCCAAACGACGGGCGGTGCGGCTGCTGAGCCGGCCGCCAGAAAGCCTGAGCGACCGGGAACGAGAAGAAGTGCGGGGGTGGTGCCGGGATGGGCCCATCCGGGCCATTTACCAGGCCCTTCAACACTTGCGTTATGTGTTGAAAAGCCGTACCTGGCCCCAGGCCCGGTATCGAATGAACGATTGGCAGCGTCGGTTTCTCTTTCACCCCACAGCCGTGGTACGAGATATGGGTCAGAGTATATTGAAACGCGAGAACGGCGTTCTCGCTGCGGCCGCCCGTCCGGAATCCAACGGCGCCGCCGAAGGGACCAATCATAAAATCAAGCTGATTCAGCGACGCGGGCACGGGTATCGGAATTTTGCCCATCTCAGCCTGCGGATTCGCCTGGAAACCGGAAACCGTCGAAGAAGACTCGTCAAGTCCATGTTTTGGTGAAGAGCCAAATGAAAACAGCATGAGAAGATTATCGACAAATTGTACGTTTAATTGTACAATATAAAAAAGGAGCTGATAACAATGACCGTCATGAATTACTCCAACGCGCGAAAGAACTTTAAAGGATTGATTGATAAAGTTAACGACGACAACGAAGCCGTCACTATCACCACCAAAGAACGAAACGCGGTGCTCATCTCAGAAGACGAATACAATCAATACCTTGAAACCATCTACCTGTTAAACAACCCGAGCAACGCCAAACATCTATCGGAATCCATCAATCAATTACACCAGGAAGAAACCACGACTGTCGATATCGATGAGTAAGTTGAATGTCTTATTTACCCATCATGCGTTTCAGGCTTACCAATACTGGCAGACCAAAGATAAAAAAACGCTCAAACGAATTAACCAACTGATTAAAAGCATTGAACGAGACGGGGCGTTGGACGGTATTGGGAAACCAAAGAAATTAAAAGGGAATTTAGCCGGCTTTTACAGTCGTCGTATTGATATCGAGCATCGCCTGGTGTATACCGTGGATGAAACACAAATCAGTATAATTGCCTGCCGATATCATTATTAGATGAAGCTTGTCGAGAAATATCCTTATAATACAGCGAACATAAAGGCTTGCTGGTTCCTTCCAGGTAGCCTTTTTTATGTTCCTCTCAAAAAGCGTATTTTTTGAGAGTCATATAAAGAACAAATCAACCTTTCTTTTTTTTACAAAAGAAAGAAACCTCGTCTCATGCGTGGCACCTGCTTCTGTCTATGGAGGAACAGGCAACATCCTGCCTTTTGTTATGGACTTTTATTTTTTATGAATATTTACGGTCCATGAAATTTTTGATCAACAAAAGAGAAAGCAGGAAAAGAACAATACCACAAATTTTTCATTTAGATTTTTTGGACTGGGAGGACTCCTTAGCCAAGTGCTGATAGGTCTGAACCAGTTCCTGTTTTTTCGTTCCGGCAGCTTCTGCAAGCTTGAATGCCTTCTTCATCTGTTCTTTTTGTTCTTCCCGGGACTGTTCCGGATCCATCACGTGACGGAGAATGGACGCAGTCCAGGCATCCTGCGAAGAACGGCCTTCCCGTAAGTACTTCCATAAGAAAACCGCCGCTCCAAGAACCATAAGGCCACTAAGTTTCCCTAAACGATGGCGCCGATAGCTGGCTGCATACGTTTTATGCATCTACTCATTCCCTTCTATTGCTGAATCAATGAATATTGTTATTATATTTTAGCATACGCGCACCCGTATTTTAGGAATCCAAAATTTTTTTTAAGAAAACTGGTTGACACTCCTGGGAATTTGTTTTAAGGTATTCATATACCCCATAGGGTAATATCGTTATGAAAGAAGGAACGTCTGATGGAATACACGGATCAAATGAAGCACCGGGTCAAACGTGTGGAAGGTCAACTACGTGGTATTCTCCGTATGATGGACGAGGAGCAGGACTGTAAGGAACTGGTGTCCCAGATGAACGCGGCTCGCACAGCCTTAGACCGCGCCGTGGGCCTCGTTGTCGGTTCCAATCTCGAACAATGCGTTCGAGAACAGACAGAAAACGGGGACAATGACGAACAGGTTATTCAGGAAGCTGTTAACCTTCTCGTGAAAAGCCGTTAATATTTTTTACCCCCTTGTATACCCTTACCGGTATATGTATAATAAGAATTAGACAAGGAGATGATGGCATGACGGAAACCAAAAAGACCACCATTGTATTATTCAGCGGCGACTACGACAAAGCCATGGCGGCGTACATTATCGCCAACGGCGCAGCCGCGTATGACCACGAAGTAACTATTTTCCACACTTTCTGGGGATTGAATGCTCTCCGCAAACCGGAAAAGCAAAGCATTGCCAAAGGAAAACTGGAAGCGATGTTCGGCAAAATGATGCCCCGAGGCGCCGACCGCATGGGCCTCTCCAACATGAACTTTCTCGGGATTGGACCGAAGCTGATTAAAAAAGTGATGAAAAAGCACAATGCCATGCCGCTGCCGGAGCTGATCGATATGGCCCAGGAGCAGGATGTACGACTGATCGGCTGTACCATGACCATGGATCTGCTTGGTCTGGATGAAAAAGAACTGCGCGATGACATTGAATACGCCGGCGTTGCGGCCTATCTGGGCGAAGCCTCCGACGGCCATGTGAATCTGTTTATTTAAATGGAAGCTCCCTGATCCTCAGGTATAGCTTGTGCGCCCATGAATGAGAACTATTACGACAGTTACGAAGCATAAAAATTAATCTAAAGGAGACATGATGAATGGAACCAAAAACAACGATTGATGCGAAGGGGCTTGCCTGCCCGCAGCCGATTCTGAAAACCAAAAAAGCCATCAAGGACATGGACAGTGGCGAGGTGCTTGAGCTGCACGCGACCGACAAAGGGGCGCAGAGCGACTTAACGGCCTGGACCAAAGCCGGCGGACACGAACTGCTGGACCACACCGAAGACAATGGCGTCTATAAATTCTGGATTCAAAAAGGCTAACAAAATCACAGTACAGGGAAGTCATGGTTTCACTTCCCTTTCGGGGAGGTTTTTCCATTGTCACTGCTGTTTATCGTCGTGATTTTCCTGCTGGGGTTTGTCGGTTCCTTTGTTTCCGGCATGGTTGGGATCGGCGGCTCGATCATCAAATACCCCATGCTGTTATACATCCCTCCTCTGCTCGGTGTGGCGGTCTTTTCCGCTCATGAAGTGTCCGGCATCAGTGCCGTTCAGGTCTTTTTCGCCACCATCGGCGGCGTCTGGGCCTACCGCAAAGGCGGCTACCTGAACGGGCAGTTGATTCTGTACATGGGCGGCAGCATTCTGATCGGCAGCTTTATCGGCGCCTATGCCTCGAATTTCTTCAGCGAAGCCGGAGTCAACATGGTGTACGCTCTGCTTGCGACCATCGCCGTGGTCATGATGTTTGTACCGAAAAAAGGCCTGGACGACCAGGATCTTACACGGATTACGTTCCATAAGCCTCTCGCCGCTGGATTGTCCTTCGTGGTCGGGATCGGGTCAGGCATTGTCGGGGCCGCCGGCGCATTTATCCTGGTGCCCATCATGCTGGTTGTGTTGAAAATCCCAACCCGCATGACGATCGCGACCTCGCTCGCCGTGACCCTGATCTCATCCATCGGGGCGACCGTTGGTAAAGTGGCGACCGGCCAGGTGCTGTACGGCCCGGCCCTGATCATGATTGTGGCCAGCCTGATCGCAGCGCCGCTCGGTGCCAAAGCCGGCCAGAAGGTCAACACCAAGCTGCTGCAAAGCATATTGGCCGTCATCATTTTAGCTACGGCCATTCAAATATGGATCCAGATCCTTAGCGGATAAATTGTTTGATTCTAGACACCTTCGGGCATAGCAAGAAGTAGAAAGCAAATAAGGAGGCATTCCCATGTTTCATTATACCGTCACCACCTCGAAACCTGTCCGTACAGCCGTCGAAGATCTCGAAGCCAACCTTAAAGACATTGGTTTTGGCGTGCTCTGGCATTTTGATCTGCAAGGCAAATTACAGGAAAAAGGCATCGACTTTCAGGACCAGCACCGGGTGCTTGAAGTGTGCAATCCGAAAGAAGCTGAACAGGTTTTAAATAAAAACAAGCTAATCGGCAATTTTCTTCCATGTAAAATAACCGTGTACGAAGAAGCAGGCTCTACGTATATTAGCATGCCCCGCCCGTCCGTATTGATGGAATTGGCCGAAGAGCCAGCGTTAACAGCGACCGCTGAAGATATCGAGCAGCGCTTGAAGCAAGGCATCGATCAAACCGTTTAAAAATTTTCTGGCCTCTTTTATACCCTATCCGGTACATGGTATAGAACGAATGAGAGGCAACTGAACGAACATGAAGGAAAAATACCCAACAACGATGAGGTGAATAGAATGACAGATGAAAAACGTATTGAAGAAGTCCAGCCCCAGGACGTCCAACAGGAACTTGAAAGCAACAGCGGCGTCCAAGTGATTGACGTTCGGGAGGACGAGGAGCTCGACGAAGGACGCATTCCCGAGTCGGTTCATATCCCTGTGGGAGATATCTCCGCGCGGATGAACGAACTCGATCCTAAGCAGTCCTATGTGACCGTCTGCCGCTCCGGCAAACGCAGTGAACGGGCAGCCGAAGCCCTCCAGGACCATGGCTTCAAAGTCCGCAGCATGGCCGGCGGCATGAACGAATGGACCGGTAAAACCGAGTAACATTTATTCTAACTTGAAGGAGCGATAATTGATGTATTTGAAATATTTTTATGACACGTCGTTAGCTCAGGCTTCCTATATGATTGGCTGCCAGGCCACCGGTGAGGCGGCCGTCATCGACCCATCCCGCAATATTGAAGACTATCTGCAGATTGCCCGCGAACAGGGTTTCCGTATTACCGGAGCATTTGAGACCCATATTCATGCGGACTTTGTCTCCGGGGTGACCGAGCTTGCCCGCCGGACTGGCGCCACCATCTATTATTCCACCGAAGGCGCCGACAACGGCGGCTACGAGTGGAATCAGGATCTGCCGCTCCACGGCGTGAAGCATGGCGAAACCATTTATGTTGGCAACATCAAGCTGAGAGCTCTGCACACGCCGGGCCATACGCCGGAGCATGTCTCCTATGAGCTCACCGACGGCGCCGCCGCCGATCATCCAATGGGCGTATTTACCGGCGACTTCGTTTTCGTCGGCGATGTCGGCCGTCCGGACCTGCTCGAAAAATCCGTTGGCGTCAAGGATTCCGCGGATCAAGGCGCCCGGCAGATGTTCGAGTCCCTCCAGCAGTTCAAGGAATACGGCGATTATATGCAGATCTGGCCGGGCCACGGCGCCGGCAGCTCCTGCGGCAAAGCGCTCGGTGCCGTACCAACAAGCACTGTCGGCTATGAGCGGATGTATAATCCCGCCTTTCAGCCGACCGACGAGCAGGCCTTCGTAGACTTTCTTCTCGACGGCCAGAGCGAGCCGCCAACGTATTTTGCCAAAATGAAAGAAGTGAACAAACAGGCCATGACTCCGCTCGCCGAGATCCCGGCAGCCGTGGAAATGCAGGGAACCGGCGACGACGTGGCCGCCCTGGCAGAGCAAGACCATACGATGGTCGTTGATACCCGCAGTGCCGCCGCTTTCGCAATGGGAAGCATTCCGGGCACCATCAACCTGCCGTACCCGGGCTCGTTTGCCGAATGGATGGGCCGGCTCGCCGACTATGACGCGGATATTTACCTGATCGCTGATCCAGCCGACCACCACGAGCTGCGCCGGATTCTTACCGGCATGGGCATGGACCGGCTGAAGGGATTCTTTGCCACGTCGGTGGTAGCCAGCGCCTCGAACCTGCGCACGTATACGAACGAAACACCGAAGCAGGTCGAAGAGCGTCGCCGTAACCAGGACGTGCAGATTCTCGATGTCCGCTACCAGGACGAATGGGACCAGTCCCACGTACCGGACGCGGTGCACGTGTCGCTCCAGCAACTGCCAAACCGGACCGATGAACTTTCCACGGATCAGCCGGTCGCCGTCCACTGCGCCTCGGGCAAACGCTCCGCGATCGCCGCCAGCATCCTCCAAAATCACGGCTTTGACGTGATCAACGTGGAGGGCGGCTTCATGAAATGGAAAAAGGAACAGCTCGAAACGACCAGCTAACCATCGCTGGAACGTGAACGATGTACTCAGGGGCTCTTACCTTATAGAGCCCCTTTTTTCATCGATCGGTAAAGAAGCATGCCAAGAGCTCCATTCGGCCTCTTCCATCTACTAGAGAGAGACAAACAACTATGCCGAACGTTTTTCTCCAAGACACTTATACGTTAGCACCAATAACAATACGAATGTTTAAAACTAAAGGTGATCCCTGATGCCAGCCACTGCTTCTATTGGAATTGTTGAAAACCGGCTTCCTTTTTTTCTATTGGTCCTCATCAACGTCTTTGTCGGCTCCATGGTCGGCCTGGAACGCACCGTGCTCCCGCTGATCGGTGAAGAGCTGTTTGGCCTCGCATCAGCCAGTGCCGCCCTTTCCTTTATTGTCAGCTTTGGATTTTCCAAAGCCCTGGTCAACCTCCTGGCCGGTGCGCTTGCCGATCGCTTTGGACGCAAGGAAATATTATTAATGGGATGGGCATTCGGCCTCTTCGTCCCTCTCCTGATTATTTTTGCCTCCGCCTGGTGGATGGTCATCGTCGCCAATATCTTTTTAGGTATCAACCAGGGGCTGACCTGGTCGATGACTGTAAATATGAAGGTGGATCTGGCGAAACCGTCTCAGCGCGGGACAGCTGTCGGCCTGAATGAGTTTGCCGGCTATATGGGGCTTTCCATGATGGCCGCCGTTTCCGGCTACGTGGCTTCGACGACTTCCCTGCGCCCCGAGCCGTTCTTTCTTGGTTTCGGCATCGTTGGCCTCGGGTTTCTGCTTTCCTTGTTCGTACCGGATACGAGCAGGCAGGTGGCCCGTCAGACGGCTTCCGGGGAAGCCTCCCTGCCCTTTTGGCAGGCGTTTGCCCAGACGACCTGGAAGCAGCCCGCCCTGTCGAGCTTCAGCTTTGCCGGACTGACGACCAATCTCAAGGACGGCATGGCGTGGGGCCTTTTCCCGCTCTTCTTCGCTTCCGGCGGGTTATCCGTCAGCCAAATCGGCGTGATCGTGGCGGCGTATCCCCTTACCTGGGGCATGGCCCAGCTGTTTACCGGTCCCTGGAGCGATGTAATCGGCCGCAAACGGCTCATCGTCGGCGGCCTGTGGCTGCAGGCCGTTTCCCTATGGGCACTCCTCGCCGGCGCTTCCTACGGATGGTGGCTCGGAAGCTCGGTGCTGCTCGGCCTCGGGACCGCGATGGTGTATCCGGTTCTCATCGCGGCGGTCAGCGACACGGCCCCCGCTCCCTGGCGGGCCAAAGCGAACGGGGTGTACCGTTTCTGGCGGGACAGCGGGTACGCCTTCGGGGCCTTGCTCGCCGGCCTGTTTGTGGACACGCTGAATGTTTCCTGGGCCATCGGCCTCGTGGCTGTGCTTCCCTTTGCCGCCGGCATCGTCACGCTCGTTCGTATGCAGGAATCCTGGAAAAAGGATTAACAGGCTGCGGTTATCTTTTCTATCTGCCTGTGCTGGCCGGTCCCTGTCGCCAGCGTCGTGCTTTTAGTGTTGAGTTCAGGGTATTTTCGCATATATGTGTAAAAAACAACGATTAATGGGAGGTGAAGTGAATGATGAACGGTAGCAGCGGCATGATGAGCGGTGGAATAGTTGGCTTTGGCTTTCTCGTGCTCCTTCTTCTGGTTCTTATCGTTGTGGTGCTTGTCTGGATGTTTCGGCCTTCGACCAAGCATTCGTCCCGGACCAAATCGGGCACCGCATCGGAACGGCTCGATCAACGTCTGGCGAACGGCGACATTTCTGAAGAAGAATACGACCGGTTGAAACGAAAAATCAACGACCATTAAATGGAAAGAAAGCAACGACTTCTCCTTTGATAGTTGTTGTTTTTTTGTTCCTAGAGGAGATTTATCACTTCTTCGATATAATTCCTATACCGTAAAATAAGGAATCCTTTTTTTAAAAGTAGTTTTTATACAGTATACGAAATTTTTAAGAGGATACTAACACCCAACGCATCGCCAACTTTTTGAAGTTTAATTTTCCGTTTAGCAAAAATGCTTTTATAGTAAAACACCCGAACACAAACAGTTTCGATGATTTTAAGGGATAGCTGTTGATAGAGGTCCAATTACTCGGTTTGGGAGTGATGGCTCCTTCGACAAGTCAGAACACTTGTTTCATTTGTTCTTTATGTATCTTCCGGAATGGCTCTCCGCCTGCAAGATACTGAAGTATAGACTGGCCCTGGGCCTCCGGCGAAGGTCGGGTTTGCTTTGACGCAATCCCCTGGAAACGGTAATTCCCCATGGGTACCATCATATTGAAAGCTCTTTTTATTGAAACTAGCGAAGGTCTTCACACTTTCTCCATATTTTTTTCATACAATCATAAATGATTTGCTCAAATTTAAGATATTAGTTACCTAATAGAGAAAGAAGGCCCGCTAGTGACCCCCTATCACGATAATACTCCAGGGCAGCGTATCGACATGCTTGATCAAATACGCGGCGTAGCTTTGCTTGCAATTTTTATTGTCAATATTTCCGGGCTTTCCCGCGTCGTTATGACTGATCCAACATGGCTCGACACTTCCCTCAAAACCATTATTTCAATTATTTTTGAAGACAGTGCCCGGCCGTTGTTTGCAATGATGTTTGGCCTCAGCCTCGTGCTCATTTACGATCGGATGCATGACAAAAGCGGTAATCCCTACCCCACCCTTATCCGGCGGCTCGTCATCCTGTTTTTCGTCGGAGGGCTTCACGGCTACTTTGTCTGGGCCGGGGACATCCTGCTCATGTACGCCTCAGCGGGGCTCGTGCTGCTCGGTTGTCTCCGGCTTCCTCCCCGGTGGCTGTTGGGATTAGCATGCTTTTTTTGGCTTGGTTATGCTGTCGGGATTGATCTTTTGAATGGGTACACATCTCTTCAGATGAACCCCGAACAATGGATGAAAGACGCCCTCCCTCCGAATCGAACTTATCCAACCGGGGTTGAATATCTGTTCATTGAATGGTCGTCGATGATCAACCATTTCGGCTATTTCTTTTTCGGCATGTACGCTTATCGAAGTAGCTTTTATTCAAAAGTACTTAAGAACCGGGGTCGCAAATGGCTATTCACTCTGGGCTGCTTTCTTATCGGCATTCTAGGAAAAACGGGGAGCTATATCAAAATCGACAGCCCTATCCTTTATCATTTGGACGATCTTTACGCCTTTCTGGTGAGTATCAGTATCGCCCAGGCACTGCTTCTGATTGGTACAAGCCATCAACGAGCTTCCACTGGGCTTTCGATGTTTACTGCTGTCGGGAAAATGACTTTCACTCATTACCTCCTGCAGTCGCTTATTTTTGTGAGCCTGTTCCGCCCAAGCGGTCGAACATTTTTCAACGGTTTTGGGGTTTTGGACCCACCGAGCTACGTGTACGCTTTAAGTATTGGTGTGCTGGTGTTTGCTATCCAAGTACTTGTTAGTCCATTATGGCTAAAATATTTTTACTACGGCCCATTGGAATGGGTTTGGCGAATCGGTACTTACATGAAATGGGTGCCTATGGTTCGCAGAAATGACCATCGTTATTAAAGGAACATTTCTACCATTTCAGGCATCAAACAAGCTGCTTCCCAGGAGATCTGGAAAGCAGCTTGTTTCGTTACCTTGTTTTTTTATTTTCACCTAAGCAGTTGAGCGTTAATCGCAACAATCACGGTACTGGCACTCATCAATACTGCCCCGACAGCTGGGCTGAGGAGAATCCCCAAAGGTGCCAATACCCCAGCGGCTAAAGGAATGGCGACAATGTTATACCCTGCTGCCCACCACAGGTTTTGGATCATTTTCCGGTATGTCTTCCGGGATAAATCAATCACGGAGAGCACATCTAATGGGTTGCTTTGCACCAACACGACGTCCGCCGTTTCCATTGCCACATCCGTCCCGCTTCCAATCGCGATTCCTACATCCGCCGTGGCGAGGGCCGGAGCATCATTGATGCCGTCGCCCGTCATGGCGACCTTTCGACCGGACTGCTGGACCTTTTTCACTTGGTCCGCTTTGTGATCTGGGAGCACTTCGGCATACACTTCTTCAATCCCAAGCTGGTTGGCTACCCAATCGGCGACACGTTGATGATCCCCAGTCAACATGATCGGTTCGATGTTTTGTTGCTTCAGCCTTTCTACCGCTTCTTTCGCTGAGTCGCGCACCATATCTGCGAGGGCAATCATGCCGGCGTAACCACCGTCAATCAGAACAAACACGACGGTTTTTCCTTCCGTCGAATACTGATCAAAGATCGCTGTGTCATAATCCATGCGTTCCTGCTTCATGTACCCGGGACTCACCACTTGGACCTGTTTCCCTTCGACCGTACCGCTTAGGCCTTTTCCTGTCATGGTTTCAAAATGCTGCACAGTCGGCGGGCGTTCCTGCTGCTCTTCCATCTTTCTCATAATGCCCCGAGCCAATGGATGTTCCGATTGTTGTTCCACCCCGGCCGCGTACCGCAAGACGTCCTGCTTGTCATAGGCTCCGTCTGCTTCAATATCGGTAACCCCAAAATTTCCTTCTGTCAGAGTACCGGTCTTATCAAAAATAACCGCTTCAATATTGCGGGCACTTTCAAATGGCGGTCGGTTGCGAATTAACAGTCCTTTCTTGGCGGAAATGGCGGTCGAAACGGACACCACCAGCGGAGCCGCCAGCCCAAGCGCGTGTGGACAAGTAATAACCATAACGGTGACCGCCCGTTGAACCGCCATATCAATAGCATTGCCCAAAGCTATCCAAATGATGAAAGTGCCAATACCAGCCGCCAAGGCCAAGTAAAACAGCCATTTGGCCGCACGATTGGCTAAATCCTGCGCCCGGGACTTCGATTCTTGCGCTTCTTGAACCAATGTGACGACTTGAGATAAATACGTCTCATCCCCCGTCTTGGACACCCGAATCGTTAAACTGCCATCCTGGTTGACCGCCCCACCAATCACTTCTTCCTCCACGTTTTTTTCTACCGGCACCGATTCTCCGGTCAGCATGGATTCATCAACCGACGACGATCCATCGATAATAATCCCATCCACGGGCACCTTTTCTCCTGGCTTAATGAGCACATGATCGTCTTTCTGCACCTGATCGACCGGCACGTCTTCGGTGCTTCCGTCGCTGTTTAATCGATGGGCTTCATTGGGCATCAGTTTAATCAGTTCTTTCAACGCATTCGAGGCGCCCATGATCGAACGCATTTCAATCCAATGGCCCAACAGCATGACGTCAATCAGCGTGGCCAGTTCCCAGAAAAAATTCCGGCCGGACCAGCCGAACACGACCATCGTGCTGTAGCCATACGCGACCACGATCGCTAGGCCGATCAGCGTCATCATGCCCGGGTTCTTCTGCTTGATTTCATCAATGGCGCCCGTTAAAAATGGCCAACCGCCGTAGAAAAAGACGATCGTTGCTAAACCAAAGAGAATCCAAACATCATAAGGAAAGCCCCAGTCCAATCCCAGAAACTGCTGGATCGCATTCGTTAACAGCAAAATAGGAATCGTCAGGATGAGCGATACGACAAACCGACGCTTAAAGTCTTGAATCATCATCTCATGATGGTCGTGATGATCGTGTCCTTCGTGATGGTCCTGGTGCTCATGAGAAGCATCCTGATCTTCTTCGTGTTCGTGCTTCTGATGGTTATCCTTGGCCACGTTATCCCTTCTTTCTAGTATATTGTTCTTCAAATACCCTTCCCCAGTATTTTTGCCTATAAACGTTTTAGCCTGTCTTATACGTTTTAACGCCTTTAGGGGACCGTCAATCATTTGGTGTAAACGGCGATCCATTTCCAATCGTAACGTGAACCCTGCGTTTGAATCATGTCTTCCCCATGATGGCGGACCTGGGCGACCTTCAGATGGCAGCGGCTGGCAAATGTTTCATGGTAGGCCCCCTCCCGACTGATGAAAACCGTTCGAAGGACCTCTTCAGGCAATCCTCTCCCTAAGATGAATCCTCATGTTCATTAAAATAAGCCCAGCCTATACCAGCTGGGCAAAAACCTAACGTTGGGAACCAGCAACAGTACCCGCCTTCTCTTATCATGCTTTCTGCTTGTCCTGGTTGTTTTCTAGTCGACCAGTATTTGCATGTTTAGATTCTGATCCTTTCAAGGACTTGACTTCTTCCCTCAGCTGATGATTCTCCTCCATGACATCTGCCATCTTTAATGGAACAGATTCTTTTTCTTCTTGCGAAGAAGCCTGTAGCTGACTGCTACTGGGCTCTTCGGTATCCTTGTTTTTGGTCCCGCCAAACATCCCCTTCATGCAGAACAACATTATAAGGGGACAGGCTAATAATAAAAGAAGTGTCCAGCTCATCATTTCACCTCCATTTTCATGTAAGTATAAACCCCATTTGTGTAGAAAGTTTAAAGAATTCCATGCAATTGGTTTTTATTTTACTTTTTTTATGTTGTATGGAAAGACGAAGGAGGGCTCCTGAACATTCTCTTATCGGAGGCCCGCGTCCAACGATATCGCCGTAAAAATAACATATCCTCCCTTAGATGCCGGGCCCGTCTTTGCTTAAGTATCTTGTTTTGGCAAGCCCGGCCCGTCTCCGATAGACCATCAGGCTTACGGCACCGACAATCAAGAGCACCGAAAGCAGCTGCGCCACCCGGATCGTATCAAACAGCATGAGGCTGTCGGTTCGCATCCCTTCGATGAAAAAACGCCCGAAGGAATACCAGATCACATACGTTAAAAACAATTCCCCGCGGCGGAGATTAACCCGGCGCAGCCCTAAAAGCAGTACAAATCCGGCCAGATTCCACAGCGATTCATACAAAAATGTTGGATTGTAGTAAGCCCCTTCGATATACATCTGATTAATAATAAAGTCCGGCAACTGCAGCCCTTCCAAAAACGAGCGACTCACTTCGCCGCCGTGAGCTTCCTGGTTGATAAAGTTGCCCCAGCGGCCGATGGCCTGTCCTAAAATCAGGCTTGGCGCGGCAATGTCCGCCAGTTTCCAGAAAGAGATGCGCTTGATTTTCGCAAAGACGATGGCCGTAAGGACGGCGCCAATCAGTCCACCGTGGATCGCGAGGCCGCCTTCCCATATCGCCAGAATACTGCCCGGGTTCCGGGCATAATAACCCCACTCAAAAATTACGTAATACAACCGGGCCCCGATAATGGAGATCGGAATCGCGAAAATGAGCAAATCCGCAAAAATGTCATCCGGGAGCCCTCGTTTTTTCGCTTCATAAGACGCTAATATATAACCAAGCAGAGCGCCCAGGCCAATGAGAACGCCGTACCAGTAAATCGGTACCGACCCCACTTCAAAGGCGATCCGGTCGATCGGCTGCATCGATGAAACCATCATATGTTCTGTCACTCCTAACTACTATAGGTGCTCTAAATACTTTTTTCCCGTCCTTCATCATCTATTTCACCGGGCCGATAATTACCGGGCCGTGTTCACACTCCACCGTTTCAGCCCGAAGCTCATTGCTGCCGTTTGGTATCCAGGTCGTTCGTCAATTAGCCGATCCTCCGTTATCGATATAAAAAAGGAGAGCTTTAAAGAATATTTAGACTTCCACGTTATAACCCTATTCTTCCATAGCTTCTAAGTGAACCACAGCTTTTGCTACGCCATCTCATGTGTTTAATGAATGTTCCACGAATATGTTGCAGGGGTCCCATGTCATACCCTGAACATGGACCATCTTTTCCATTGTTTCACCTCCTTTACCTGATGATTTTCACCCTTTATAAACGTGTCATATAACTTTCCGAAACCCCTGTTTTGCCGAAAGGTTACATGGAAATCCTGCGTTTATATTATAAGGGACTCATGTGTAGAAAGTATGAAGACAACGTATAAAGTAGCCCCATGCAATTATTTGGATAAAAATGACTCCAACGAAAGATTCTTAAGAAATCTTCACAATTTCTCCATATTTAAGAGGTACAACTACTTATGTACCCACTTTGATGCACCAAGGAGGAAAAATACAATGAACAAACACATGACATGGGGAATCGCTGCGACCACTTTCGGTCTGCTGCTGGCCCCGGTAACCATGGAAGCTTCTCAAAGCGATAACACCAACGCTTCTAGCCCGATGGCAGATCATCACGAAGAAAGGAGTTCCTCGGGCATGATGGCCGAAGGAACGCAGGGACCAATGGTCAATATGCTCCAGCAAATGTTGCAGGATCGTGGCATTTCCACCGACGTAGACGGCATTTTTGGTCCCCAAACCAACCAAAGCGTACAAACATTTCAAGAAGAGGCTGGTATCGCCGTGGACGGCATCGTTGGTCCCCAAACGATGATGGCATTGCAAGACAGTATGAGCGAAAACATGGGGATTTTACGTACTGGAGACGCCAACATGCACGTCCGCCATATGCAACAGCTATTAACCAATCAGGACATTGAAACGAACACCGACGGCATCTTTGGCCCAGAGACCCGAGAAAACGTGATGAATTATCAGCAGGAACACGAGCTTCAAGTAGATGGCCTCGTTGGTCCGGAAACCATGGGACACATGATGGACGGCATGAACCCGGAAGATCGTCAACAAATGATGGGCATGATGGGAATGATGAACAACGATCAGCATCAGCAAATGAAAGGGTCCATGGGAGAACACAAGGAGAGGCATATGAATCCTTCCAGCTCCGGAGAAGTCCCGGATGATCTGTCGAAAGCGGAAAGCCCTGCATTTGAAGTAGGGGATACAGCTACGATAGAAGCCGATCATATGGAAGGCATGGAAGGAGCGACCGCCACCATCGTCGGAGCTTATGATACGACCGCCTATACCGTGACGTTCCAACCTACCCATGGCGGAGACCTTGTCGAAAATCACAAATGGGTCATCCATGAAGAATTGAACAACACAGGTGAAGCATCGTTACAACCGGGGGATACAGCCGTGCTTGACGTCTCGCACATGGACGGCATGAACGGCGCCACGGCGACCATCGATACCGCGGAGGAAACCACCGTGTACATGGTCGACTTCACCACCACGGATGGGGAAGAAATCACCAATCACAAATGGTTGACCGAAAGTGAACTGCGCAGTAACTAACGTTCATTCCGTGAAGCAAGCAACCGTTATAAGCAAACCAAACGTTCTCTCTACCAGAGGGAACGTTTGGTTTACCTACACGCAGTAGTGCCCGTGTCCAATAATGCTCGTGGAGATACTTCTATCGCGAGGAAAAGAGGGAAATAGACATGCCAGTCAACGAGGACCACCGTCGGTTGTTTTTGAAAAATACCCTGGGCCTGGATGATGGCTACCGTTTGGGAGGAAAGTTACACCTTTCTTCCCAATATCCGTGGTTGGAACAGTTCTTCCACTCGCTGATGCAGGACAAGTCGACACGCCGATTATTTCAACAACTGGCCAACTGGGACATGTACACGTACCGTCATTCCTTTGATGTCTTTCTTCTGGGCTCCCTGCTGGCTCACCAATTAGCATGGCCGAATAGACGCGAGATAGCGCGCGGGTTGCTGCTTCATGATATCGGCAAAACGGCTATCCCCCGCTCGATCTTAACCAAACAGGAAACCCCCACGCTGCGGGAATGGAAATTACTCAAAACCCATGCTCGGCATGGGTATGACATCCTAACAGCCCATGGGTTCTCGGAAACCATTGCCTGTATGGCCCACAGCCATCACGAACGCTTGGACGGCCGTGGTTATCCGGATGGAAAGGCGGCGTCTGACCTCGAAGATCCTGTTCGACTTTTAGCCGTCGTCGATGTCTATTCCGCGCTGTCTCTGGACCGCCCTTACCTTTCAGCGGTGCCGCCCCACCAAGCAGTGCCCATGGTACGAGAAGAAGTTGGTCCGTTAGATCCACGGTATGTTCGTGCTTTGGGCGAGTTGCTGGGCATTTTTCCCTTGGGAGCCACGGTTCAATTAACGAATGGCGCCACGGCGGTTATTGTGGACATGGAGGAAGCGCTCCCCACACTGCCTCGCGTCCGGAACAGTCAAACCAACGAGACCTTCTACCTTCCCATCGATCAAACCATCCAGATCAATCAGTGGATCGACCCCTTTTAACGTTTGCCGTATTTCTGGGCGCAGCGCTCATCTTTTCATGACGATATAAAAAAGAAGAAGCAAGGCGCCCAGAGGAAGGAAAACCCAAAAGCAGACCAGCGCCAACTGATAAATAGACGTATGCAACGTCATAAACGGCGCCGCCCAGATGGCAGACATCGTCAGGCAACCGAGACCGATAACGATAAACGCGATAACAACCACCCATTCGATCCGCTTCATGTCATGTTCCTCCCTTCCATTCCTTGTATACAGACGCAGGCCCCATCACGACTCTTCAAACTTATACCCCACGCCCCAGACGGTGTGAATCGGGTTTTTTGCTTGATAAAAGGGGGTTAATTTCCATCGAAGGTTTTTCATGTGCGTATCCACCGTGCGCACGTCGCCCATGTAATCCATGCCCCAAATCTGCTGAAGCAACAGTTCCCGGCTAAACACTCTTCCGGGCTTCACGACCAACGTATGAAGCAGGTCAAATTCCTTCGGGGTTAACACGACTTCTTCTTCCGAGATGGACACCGATCGCTTGTCCGGATTCATCCGCAGCCGGCCTCGTTGGATTTCCTGAGACGGTTCCGGGGATAAGGGAAAGTCATAGGACCGGCGAAGAAGCGCGTGGACCCGGGCCACCAGTTCTTTGGCTTCAAATGGTTTCGCCAGATAATCATCCGCCCCCAACTGCAGCCCCTCCACCCGGTCCTCCAGGCCGGCCCGGGCGGTCAGCATCAATATCGGTACCGCACTGGACGCGCGCACCGTTTCACAAACTGTCCAGCCATCGGTTTCCGGCATCATCAGATCCAGGATGAGCAGGTCATACGACTGCTTGTCCCAGAGAGCCAATGCTTCTGTTCCTCCAGACGCTTCGGTAACACGGTAACCGGCGTGCTGCAAGTAGATACGCAGCATCTGCCTCATCGGAAATTCATCATCTACTACCAGAATGTGATATGTTTCGCTGTCTTTCATTTTCTTCCCTTCCTTTTACGAGCACCCATCTATGTATGTTAATTATATATTATTATGAAGAAAGCCGCCGGACGTGGTCCAGCGGCTCCCCGTGCTCTCCGGTTATGTGGCTATTTGTTCGCACGCTTCCGCGCAGCGATAGCAGGCATCGGCGCAGTCTTTGCAGTGCTGATGATGCTCGTGCTTCGCGCATTCATCTCCGCAAGCGCGGCAAATTTTGGCGCACAGCGCACAAATCTCTTTCGCAAAGGGGCTGTTGCTTTGCATGGCTTTCGCCGCAAAGGCACATATATCTGCGGCTTCGCGATCGAGGCGGATACATTCGGCCATCATTTTCACGTCGTCTTCTTTCAGGCAGTCATCAAAACAGCGATTGCATTGTTCCATGCAACGAAGGCATTCTTGCACACATTCGTCGTAAGTCATGGCAACCATCCTTTCTTTTTTTTGAGATTCCCTCACCCCGCCACCTACTTTTATTGTGCCCCCTGCATGTGAAGAAAGTGTGAAGAACCATCAAAAAATTTCTTTCCATTAAACATCTTTTCCAAGCGAGGGGAAGATGAGCCTGAAACACGTGCCTTCTCCCGGGATACTGGAAACGTGAATCTCTCCGTCATGCGCATGCATTAATTGCTGCACGATGGCCAATCCCAGCCCCGTGCCCCCGCCTTCCCGCGACCGGGACTTATCCACCCGGTAAAATCGATCGAAAAGAAACGGCCGGTCCTCCTCCGGGATGCCGACGCCTGTATCCGTCACGGTGATCACCGGTTGGTGATTGGCATTGGAGAAAGCTTGAATCGAGATGCTTCCAGTTTCCGTATAACGCAGGGCATTCGTTAACAGGTTCGTGACCACCTGTTCCAATCGCCGTTCATCTCCGTCCACGACCAGTTCTTCCTCGATGTCTACGTATAGTTCCAGCCCCTGCTGACGGGCGGGGAAAGCAAACCCGTCGACGATGCGGTGAATCAACGGACCAACGGCTACTCGTTGGTGGATGAAGTTCATATGGCCATCATCCATTTGCGCCAGGTCGAACAGTTCTTCCACCAGACGATTTAATCGTTCGGCTTCATTCGACAGAATAGCCACGTACGCCTCCTGGTCTTCCGCATGATCGTACAGCTTTTCCTGCAGGATATGCGAATAGCCTTTGATGTACGTCACCGGTGTTCGCAATTCATGCGAAACATCCGCCAAAAACGCTCTTCGGGCGTCCCGGTACTGTTTCAGGTCCCGGGCCAGATCATTAATCGCCGTGCCCAGGGATCCTACTTCGTCCTGGGACGGATGCTCGACCCGAACCTCCAACTCACCTTTGGCTAGTTGACGGGTCGCTTGTTCCATCCGCACCAAAGGCAGCGTCAGGCGCCGGGCCAGCACAATGATACAACCAAACGCCAGCAGAAAACTCCCGACGACCGCAAGCGTCATCAATCGCTGAATCTCCTGAATGTCCGCTTCGATCACTGATTGGGACGATAACAGATACAAGCTTCCCGTTCCTTCTTCATTCGTCGGCAGGGCCCTGCCGACAACCAGGTAGTTTTCTCCCGTGGCTTCTTCAGTATAGGTTCGTTCCACCATGCCCCCTGCTCGGATCTCCTCGCGTGCTTCCGGAGGCATTTCAGCGGCAAAGGCCGTCGTATTGTCTCCCACGTGCCGGTTGGATTGAAAATGCTCATCCAGTACATACACATCCTGATGCGCGGCGGTCAACGTTTCCAAAACGCTGGTGGCAATCGTACCGTTTTCGTCGTACATGGACCCATAGTGAGAAACGCTTTGCCTCATGTCCTCCACTTCTCGCTCAACGAAGAGCCCAGAAATCACTTCATGGATAACCAAAGCGAGTGGCACTAACACCACGACCAATAACGAAAACAAAATAGCGGCTAATTTCACGGCAATATGTTTCCGAAACGTTCGCAGCCCCCTTCGCACTTTTTCACATCCCTTCTACGGCGCGAACGTCGATATGTTCTCATTCGCCCGGTTTTTTGGGAGAAAAGACCGTCCCCTATAGTAGTAGACTATCTTGCCAAAGGATGGCAACACAAGTGAGAGCCCTCTTCCATGATGAACGAGGGCTCTCTTCGACCATTTATTTGTCTTTCTGAAGCACGCGGCGTTTTTGTTCAAATTCTTCTTCCGTTAATTCGCCCTTGGCAAACCGATCCCGCAACGTGTTTAACGATGCCTCCGAAGACGAAGCCCGTGCCTTGTTGTCTTTTTTGGCATTGATCGCGACATGGACAAGCGTGTAAATAGCCACAATTACCAGCGCGATCAGCAGAAGCATCCAGAGCCACATCCCCCAAGACATCATGGACATTCCTCCATTCATCATGGACGTATTTTCATTCATCATGGACATGTTTTCATTCATGATTGAGATATCTTCTTTGTTCATGGTTATTCCTCCTCTTCCTAAGACATGATCGCATACAAGTTTGAAGAAAACGTGAAGATGATCTACATTTCTTCTATAGACGCCTCCATGACAGCTGGTGAGGTATTATCCTGGTATCAGTACCGGTGGGCGATGGAAACCTTTTTTCAGGAAACCAAAAGCAAGCCGTCGATGGGCGGGTATCGCCTGCGGAGTGCTCCGGCCATCCGACGCTACCTGCTTCTCCTTCAAACCGCCTGGCTGCTGCTTGCCTGGGCTTTTGCCGGCATCATCAGCGAGGTCTTCCATACCAGCCGTCAGGAGCACCGGCGACCTTAGAAAGCGTGTATGAATCCTACCAGCGTGGCCTGACCCGCAAACCCATCACTTGGATGATATTATCGATGATTTCCCATATTTCATCCATGACCAACATTTGTTTTCAAAATTGCAACATTAGAGTTTTTTACATATCTTTGCGATGGTTTTCGCTTTTTCTCCATGATATGCTGTATTTTCAGCAATTCTGACACTACCATGAACAGTTGACGCAGGTGATAATGATGAATCAGCACTTTGAATGGGTGAATAGTGCCAAAGGTCTTGGCATTATCCTGGTGGTCCTCGGCCATGCTCCCATTGACGATATTTTACGCCAGTATATTTTCGCGTTCCATATGCCTTTATTCTTTCTTTTATCTGGGATAACGTTTAAAGGCGGCTATACAGACCTCCGGCCGGTCGATTTCGCCAGGAAAAAAGGCCGTTCGCTGCTTATTCCTTATTTTACCTTTTCCATCATGACATACGCCTTCTGGTTTTTTCTGGAACGCCCTCTTCTGGGTCAAGATGACGTTGACGCTATTGTTCCTGCTCTCGGTATTTTTTACTCTGCCGGAGACAACTACCTGCTCACCTACAACCCGGCTATATGGTTTTTAACCTGTCTGTTTGTGGTCGAAATTGGTTTTTTTCTGCTGCTCAAATACGTCCCGTGGAACAGCATCCGCATGATCAGTATTGCCGCTGTCGCGGCAGCAGGATATTTTTCCACCCGCTGGTTTGACCCCCTGCTTCCCTGGAGTATTCAAGTAGCTACCGTTGCCATATTGTTTTTCGGCCTTGGTTATTTGTTAAAAGCCCGGACAACCATATTCGAGCAGCCCTTCGGATGGGCAGCAGGCGCAGCAGCACTCGGCTTGATATATCCGCTCATTCAATTGACGAACCGGATCGACATGCGCGTTGGGGAATATCAGTCTGTTCCTATTTTCATATCTACTTCTCTGCTCGGTATTGCAGGTATTTTATTTTTAAGCTTCCGCCTGGAAGGAAAAAGCCGCATCCTCAATTACTTGGGGCAGAACTCCCTGATCATTTTCACTCTTCATTTTATGATTTTTGCCATCATCCGTCTAACGCTTCAATACGGCTTCGGCATTGAAGGCAATCCTATGCCGATCACTTCGTTATGGGGGATGATGTTTACGGTAGTTACGCTTTTCATCAGTGTGCCGTTCGTGTATTTGATCAAAACCAAAGCACCGTTTCTTATCGGTAAATAACACCCCGCTTCCCCCGAACCGAAACCGGACTGTTAAAAGCAAACGGTGGATGACTAGATTATAAATTGGACCAGTAACAAAAAATAAATAAAGCCGACATTGAAAATCGTTCCCAGAGTATTTCTGCCCCTTTTGATTTACAGATTGACAGAAATTGACCCCCTTGGTACGGTTAAATTATCATAAAACCAATAAATCTACTTGGTTTTTGAAGGAGGAGCATGCATGAAGGCTGCAAATAACGTTACAGAACTCATTGGAAATACTCCTGTCGTAAAGCTCAACCGTTTAACCGGGGAAAATGATGCAGATGTTTATTTGAAACTCGAGTATATGAATCCAGGAAGCAGCGTGAAAGACCGTATTGGTCTTGCCATGATCGAAGCTGCTGAACGGGATCGTCGTTTAAAAGAAGGGGATACCATCGTTGAACCGACAAGCGGTAACACCGGCATCGGCTTGGCGATGGTAGCTGCTGCCAAAGGCTATCCGGCAGTGTTGGTCATGCCGGAGACCATGAGCACGGAGCGTCGCAATCTTCTACGTGCCTATGGCGCGGAACTGGTGCTTACACCGGGACCGGATGGCATGGGTGGCGCGATTTCCAAAGCGTATGAGCTCGCTGAAGAAAAAGGCTACTTTATGCCGCAGCAGTTTGACAACGAAGCGAATCCAACAATCCACCGTGAAACAACCGGTCGCGAACTGCTGGAGCAGATGGACGGACCGATTGATTCCTTCGTTTCCAGCATTGGTACGGGTGGCACGATTTCTGGTGCAGGTGGTCTACTGAAAGAGCACTATCCGGAGATGCGTATTGTTGGTATTGAACCAGCGGCTTCCCCGATTTTAAACGGCGGAAATAAAGGCCCTCACAAAATCCAGGGCATTGGTGCCGGCTTTGTACCGGGCACGCTGAACACCGACATTTATGATGAAGTAGCGGAAGTAACCACAGAGCAGTCGTTTGACTATGCCCGCCGTGCTGCCCGGGAGGAAGGCATTTTAGGCGGCATTTCTTCCGGCTCCACCATTTATGTCGCCCTGGAAGAAGCGAAAAAGCTCGGCAAAGGCAAAAAAGTCGTGGCGGTCATTCCGAGTAACGGGGAACGTTACTTGAGTACCCCTCTTTATCAGTTTGAAGACACTGTAGACTAGCATAAAATCTTTGAAGCGTCCGTCCCCTGAAAAAGGGACGGACTTTTTTCATCTTAGCTTATCCATGGAAAGCACAACCCTTTTTCTCGAAAGCCATCTTCCGTGGTTTCCCCATGCCAACCATTGCTGGGACGATGGGGCATCAGCCCGATTTGTATTGAATGCTTTTTAGATATTTATCATTGCTACTTAAACGTATGAAAGGTAACGTTACCATCAACACTTCAATTTTTAAACGTGTTTTTCTTACGTGTTTACTAGTGATGATGAAACGAGTTACTCGTGCATCTTCCAAAGAACTGAGCAAAGCCATCGAAGCATGAACTATAGACGTAATCAAAAAGCTTCAAAGAAAAGGACTTCTAGAACAATCACACCTTGGTCTCACGAACTATTTCCGACTACCAAAACGTCAAACAAAAATCTACCTGCCAAAGCAGATAGATCATTACCATCAATTCAGTCCCCCGATAGTTTGTATTGGCTTTTAAGAAGAATAAGGGAACACATCTTTACTATTCATCATTGGCAAAACACTATGATTACAAAAACACCATTTAGCTGTAAAAAGGATTGTTAGGCTTGAAAAAACAAACTATTTTCAAGCCTAATCGAATAAAAGCTCTTTGAACAATGGCTTTCATGATATATATCGGGTTATTGCGATGAATAGCCACGATGATTTCAGAAGCAGCTGCTTCCTCAAGACCTTCTGTTTCTACGCAGCATACAAATGAGCTCAATTCCCTATATCATAGGCATGTCTTCTTGCTCGCAGCGACGCGCAATAGCTTATCCTTGGTGTCCCCTGCTCAGGCAACGTCGAGCATATAAACAAGGCCGGTGTAGGCGCTTAGTACAAACATGAGCCCGAGAATAAAGACGCTGAACGGCGAGCGTCCGCGACGAAAGTTCTGTCCCATCAAATATAAAAACCCGAGTGATAATAACATACTTAAAATGGTAATGGGGTGCAACTGCAGCTGAAAAGAAGCGCTGTCCGGCACCGAAGCAGGATAGAGCACGTGAAACAAAAAGGCCGGATCTTCATCCTGTAGGGTACCGCTCGGCTGCTGCTCGGTCATAAAAGCAGTGACCACGAAGATAAGCATAGCGGTTAGACTTTCCGCCCGTAGCCACGGCCGCGGATTGTAATTCGTTGTCTGATGCAGTCGCCTGCGGACAAACACGCCGTTAAAAAGGGCGAAAACGAGAATGACAACGTACAATAAATGCTTCCATATCAACGCTTCCCCGTAAGGGAGCGCCCATGAGCCTATAAACGGGTCTGTCAGCAACTGTCCCATAATTACGCCGGTCGAGGCAATGATAATGATACACATAACGGCGATCAGCGTGAACCATTCCAAAAATGAAGCCCATTGTTTATAGGAAACCGCAAACCAGCTAACCATCAACAACGTTCCGATCCAAAGACTCACCGCCAGCAAATGGAAAAAGTGTAGCGTACCTCCGATGAGCGAGGTCGCGTTGGCGGCGTGTCCCGACGCGCCTAAAGCACCGATCATTCCTATGATAAGAACGATGCCTACGACGGCAGCAGCCCGTGGCATGCTGGTGGAATGAAAGAAAAGGATAAATATCCCAATCAGGAAAAAACTCAGGACAAACAATACGACCCAGCTCTGACCCACTTCATATTGGGCTAATATGCGCTTAAGGGCATCAAAAAAGGGAACTTCCCTACCAGCAGCTACCGTCCAGCTGAGCTGGGCGATAGGCACAAAAGAAACGACTGGTAACAAAGCAGCAGCTGCTGCCGGAACGGCAAACGGGATCGAGAGCGCCGGCCGATGTGTCGAAGGAACAATCTGAAGCAAAAGCGTACCGGCGAGGACGGCGAAAAATACATACTGCAAAGCGTTACTTGCTGCCAGAATCATGATCGGCGTTTTAAGCGGACCAGGAATAGAACAACAATGACAGCGACGAGGCCGAGGCCAATTAATGCGAGGGGGATGTTGGAGCCGGATTCTTCTTCATCCACGCCACTGTCAGTCTGCCCTTCGGCGCTTTCCTCCGCGCCTTCCGTTTTGTTGTCCGAAGAGGCTTCATCGGAAGAATTTGTTGCTTCTGGCGCTTCTTCGGCGATAAACGAAGAACTGCCTTCGATAATGTGCCCGTCTTCACTGACGACCTCAAAAGAAGCTTCATATTCTCCCGCCTCGAGCGGAGCTTCCATCGAAACATTCAATTGATCTTCGGGTTCGAGGGAAACGTCAGTGGTTTTCACTTCATTGCCTTGTTTATCTTGAACCATGATGTCGTTGTAGTCTTCGATCGGGCCATCAAAATAAAACGTGATATCTTCCGGTGCTTCCACCGTGGCGCCCTTTTCAGGGTCAGAGCTTTCTAGACCTATATGTGCTTCAGCCACCGCAGGCGAAAGCAGAAAGCCGGCGGCGAAGCCAACGATTAAACGACGCATAGGTTTTTCCTCCTTTTATATGAATGATAGCGTGATTATCAACTCCTGCTCCCTTTATACCAAAGAATACGTTGAAAAAAGGAAAGGATGTGAATACTTTACGAAAATCTGTTGAAAACATCTTCGGTTATCTATGTAAGCGCAACCCTTCTTGAAAAACACGTTCGGTGGTTGTGCCATGCCGACCATTGCTGGGACGATGGTCAATCAACCCCGTCACATAGGCGACTTCCTGCTTCGTCAGGTGAGCGAAATCCTTGTTTTTTTAGTATCTAAAATTATTAACTTCTAGACAACACTCTGAAAGGGGCTGTCCTATTTTTAGGACAGCCCCTCAGACTGTCGACAATGGCTCTAAATTGAGAGCGTGTCGGCAGTTTTTTTATGCTATGATAACAAGAAATAGCCTGGAAAGGGGTTATGGCGCATGATGAGGCGGAATACGGAAGAAGCTCGTTACCGGGAAGCAACCATTCAGTTGGATCAGTTAGTGCCCGCGGACCACCTGGTCCGCCAGATCGAGGCCGCGCTGGATTTTTCTTTTATTTACGACGAAGTTGCGTCCCTCTATGCCCCCATCGGCCGGCCGAGTATTGACCCGGTCCGGCTGGTGAAAATGGTGCTGCTCCAGTATTTGTTCGGCATTCGCTCCATGCGTCAGACCGTTCGGGAGATCGAAACGAATGTGGCGTACCGATGGTTCCTCGGTTTGGATCTCCTGGAGCCCGTGCCGCATTTCTCCACCTTCGGCAAAAACTACACGCGCCGGTTTCGGGACAGCGGGTTGTTCGAAGCGATGTTTGAACGGGTGCTGGGGGAAGCCGTGGCTGCCGGCTTTGTGGATCCGTCCGTCTTTTATATCGATGCCACCCACGTGAAAGCGAACGCCAACAAGAAAAAATTTGATCGAGTTCAGTTGGCGGCCGAAGCCCGGGCCTACCAGGATCAACTGGATGCCGAAATTCACCGGGACCGCGAGGCCCACGGAAAAAAGCCCCTGCCTCCCGCCCGCCGCGAACCGGGCGGACGGGAGGTCAAACAAAGCACGACGGATCCTGACAGCGGCTATTACGTCAAAGATGAACGGGAGAAGATGTTTGCCTACAGCTGGCATACCGCATGCGATCGGCACGGGTTTATCCTCGGAGCGATCGTGACCGGGGCCAACGTGCATGACAGCCGGATCTTTCATGAGCTGTTGGCCCAGGTGACGGCCCGGGCGGGCCGACCCTACGCTGTCGCGGTGGATGCCGGCTATAAAACCCCGGCGATTGCTCACCTGCTTCGCGAGCAGGCGATTCGCCCGGTGATGCCTTATACCCGGCCCAAGGGCCCGCCGGGGCGTTTGCGCAAACAGGACTTTGTGTATGATGCCTATCTGGACGCGTATCTCTGTCCCGAATATCAGGCCCTGCGCTACCGCACCACGAATCGGGAGGGCTATCGGGAGTATGCCTCGGATCCCGTCATTTGTCAGTCCTGCCCGCTGCTCGAGACCTGCACCCAAAGCCGGGATCACCGGAAGGTGATCCTCCGCCATGTCTGGCAGGACGATCTGGACGAAGCTGAACACCTTCGGCACACCCCGTGGAACCGGAGGACCTATGCGGAACGAAAAGAAACCATCGAACGGGTTTTTGCAGATCTCAAACAAAAGCATGGCTTGCGCTGGACGCTCCTCGCCGGAGGGGAACGAAACACCGCGCAGGCGATGCTTGTTTATGCGGCGATGAACCTCAAAAAACTCGCCACCTGGCGGTGGCGACAGACGTATGCTTGTCCTTTGGGGCTTCTTTTTTCTCTCGAGGGTATAACAAAGGCCTCCGAAAATGGATTTCGGAGGCCTTTGTCTACAATCTGAGGGGCTGTCCTATTTTTAGGACAGCCCCTCTGGCTATATCACCAAAATTATTCGTTATTGTCGGAGAACGCCAACTGTACGTTTCTTTAGTTTCATTTAGATAGTCGTTTAAGATCAGAGAAAAGACAACAATGAGCCAAGGGTTCCATTGATCACAAAAATGTACACGCCCAGCCCGATATAAATGGACGCCATGACCCATCGCCCAAACTTCTCCGTTATTTCTCCCACTCCTGGGATATCCGTCAATTTTTGAGCCGTAAAGACCAACACAAAGATTAATACCACAAAAGTGATTAAGGTGGTTAGGAGTTCTGGTACGTTAATCGACACAAAGTACGGCACAAAGAGACCGATGTTATCCGCCCCACAGCTGCCTATGGCGATCAAAGCGACGGTGGTCGTCAGTTTCCCCAGCCCTCGTTGATTCAATTGTTCTTCGACGGCTTCTTCATCATCATCGCCTACAAAAGCTACTTTAATACCCAGATACATGGGAATAATCCCCAAAAGCCCCAGCATCCAGTCTTCTGGGACAAAATTCAACACATAAGCTAAAATCAAACTAATGGCAATGAGCGCCAACGAGCCGACATATTGGCCAAGATATATTTGCCGGTATTGCTTTTTCGTTTTCGCTTTCCCGAAAAAGATCATCAATATCACAAGAAGATCGATGGCTGTCGCTGCGTACAAAATTGTTGCTGTAATGATGGTCGAAAACATAGAATTCTTTCCTCTTTTCGTTTTAAATAGTTTTCTCCACTACCTATCCATGAACTGCATGCTCACCTTCAATTATTCTTCATCATGAGCATCACAAGCCTTAAGTAATATCCTATATTTAATCTACAAAGTAAAAATGTTATCTCTTCAGCTTACGATTGACATAATAAATCAACTCCTCTTGACCCCGGACTATGGTACACGGTTTATACTACCCCTAGAGGTGATTTCTTTGGAAATGAAAATTAGCGAGTTAGCCGACATTTGTAATGTGAACAAAGAAACGATCCGTTACTACGAACGCCAATCATTAATAGTTCAACCCTACCGAAACCATTCAGGCTATCGGATATATGGAACAGCCACAGTAAAGCGTATTAATTTTATTAAAAAAATGCAATATCTTGGTTTTTCACTAAGTGAAATACACAAACTATTAGGCGTAGTAGACAAAGATTCTGATCGTTGCAAAGATATGTATCAATTCGTTTCAGAAAAACAGCAAGACGTAGAAAAGAAAATTAATGACTTACAACACATCCAAAAAGTTTTAAATGAATTAAAAGACTGTTGTCCGAATGAAAGGGACTTGTACGCCTGCCCGATGATAGAACACGTGATTGAAGATGTGGAAAAGGAAGAAGGGCCTGTATGAGAAAAAATACATTATCCAATAAAGATTGCTACTCTTAAAAAATGAAGGGGAAATAAATATGAAAACAATTCGAATGGAAATCAAAGGAATGACATGTGTAAGCTGTGAAAATCATGTACGAGACACCCTTCGTCAAAATGGCGCTGAAAATATTCATGTGAACTATCAAAAAGGGGAAACGGAATTCCTATTACCACATGGGTACAAAGAAGAAAATATAAAGAAAGAACTACAAAAAACCCCATACCAACCGGGGACGGTGATTCCTATTTCATCTGATAGTGAAAAAAAAGCTTCGGAGGGGTGGTACGATTATGATTTTTTAATAATTGGGTCCGGAGGAGCAGCTTATTCTGCAGCCATTCAAGCCTCTGAAAATGGGTTACGAGTAGCCATGGTAGAAAAAGGAGATATTGGTGGCACCTGTGTCAATATCGGATGTGTTCCTTCTAAAACCCTTCTGCAAGCTGGACACCTTCAATTCCAAACCGAACAACAGCCATTCCAGGGTTTGATGACTTCGGCTCAACAACCAAATATGGATGAGCTACAAACACAAAAAAAGCAATTGGTTAACCAATTGCGCCAAGAAAAGTACGAAGACCTGATTGAAGAGTACGGGTTCGATCTCATCAAAGGAGAGGCTTACTTCCGTGATTCACACACCATATCCGTAGAAGGGAAAGATCTAACGGCTGAATTCTTTTTAATTGCTACAGGAGCTTCTCCCTTCATTCCCGATATTCCTGGATTAAAAGAAACGTCCTTTTTAACAAGTACGTCTGCTTTAGAGTTGCGTGAAGTTCCTGACCATCTACTTATTATAGGATCTGGATACATTGCGCTGGAATTAGGACAAATGTATCGCCATTTAGGTGCTGAAGTGACGATGATGCAACGCAGTTCAAGCTTTTTGAAAGGCTATGATCCAGAAATTTCTGAAGCCATGGAAAATGTATTACAAGAAGAAGGCATCACTTTATTGAAAGATGTCCGTTATCACAAAGTTGAAGAAACAAACGGTCAAAAGTTTGTTCATATTGAAATGAAAGGAAAATCAACAATCGTTCAAAGTGATCATCTTCTAATTGCTGCAGGGAGAAAGCCCAATACGGAGCGACTTCAAGGAGAGAACATTGGTTTAAAATTTGGGAAAGATGGCGAAGTCTTAATCAATAACTTTCTTGAAACCAATATTTCTCATATCTACGCAGCCGGCGATGTAACACTTAGTCCCCAATTCGTTTATGTGGCAGCTCACCAAGGGGGCATCGTTGGACAAAACGTAGCCAAACAACCAGCAAAAACGCAAAATCTAGAATATGTCCCTGCAGTGACATTTACGACTCCCTCCATTGCTTCTATTGGACGAACAGAACACCAGGCCAAACAAGCGGGCTATGAGGTAAAAACGTCCGTGTTTCCATTAGGATCAGTTCCAAGAGCGTTAGTAAACCACCAAACTCATGGTGTTTTCAAGCTGATCATGGACGCGAAAACCAACCAAATTATTGGTGCTCATGTGGTTTCTGAAAATGCAGGAGATGTCATTTATGCCGCTACGTTAGCTGTGAAATTTAAATTAACCGCTCATGACCTCCAAGAGACCATGGCTCCTTATCTTACGATGGCGGAAGGACTAAAATTAACCAGCCTTACTTTCGATAAAGATGTCTCGAAACTGTCTTGTTGTGCTGGTTAAAAATCTATACCCTATAACTTCCGATCAACTATAGTTGATCATGGGTAAAATACTGAATTTGGCAGTTCAAAAAGTAAGCACGTGTAACGTGAAAAGATATTAGGAGGGAAATAAAAATGATCAACAAATACGATCTTATTGTGATTGGTTCAGGTTCTGGAGGATCACTCACCGCAGCTAAGTGTAATCAAGCAGGATGGCATGTAGCCATGGTAGACGACCGCCCTTATGGAGGTACTTGTGCTTTACGAGGGTGTGATCCTAAAAAGGTATTGCACGGGGCCGTCGAACTATATGATTGGCACGAACGGATGAAAGGACTTGGAATTCATGGAGATACGACCATTCATTGGCCGGAGCTTATGCAGTTTAAAAGAACTTTTACAGCTTCTGTGCCCGATAAAAAAGAGCAGGCATTAAACCAAAAAGGAATAGATACGTATCATGGAAAAGCTTCATTTATTTATGAAAATCAATTAACGGTAGGAGAAGAAGTCCTTGAGGGGAAGTATATATTGATTGCCACTGGTGCTATGCCCAGCCCTTTATCGATTCGAGGTGAAGAATATTTAACCTATAGTGATGAATTTTTAGAACTGGACAACCTTCCTGAAAGCATCGTTTTTGTAGGCGGAGGGTATATATCCTTTGAATTTGCTCATATTGCAGCACGAGCAGGAGCAGACGTTCACATCATTCATCGTGGTAAAAGACCTTTAGAAAATTTTGATCCTGATTTAGTTGATTCTCTACTACAAAAATCAAGAGAATTGGGTATCCAAATTCATTTAGATCACTCTGTGGAAAGTATCGAAAGACGTCAGGATAAATTTTACGTACAAGCTCAAAGCAATGGAGAGAGTATATCTTTTCAATCCGAGTTAGTTGTGCATGGAGCAGGCCGAGTACCTGCCTTGGATTTAAATCTAGATAGAGGGAAAATTGACAAAGACAAAGATGGAATTGTCGTAAACGACTATCTCCAAAGTGTAACTAATTCGCATGTTTATGCCTCCGGTGATGCTGCCTCAACCAGTGGTTTACCTCTTACCCCCGTAGCAAGCATGGAATCCCATATAGTCGCTTCTAATATATTGAAAGGAAACATGAAAAAAGTAGACTATCCACCAATGCCATCTGTGGTTTTCACAGTGCCGAAGCTATCTTCCGTAGGAATGACGGAGAAGGAAGCAAAAAAATCAGAAAAAAATATTGAAGTGAAGCACCAAGAAGTGGAGGGATGGTTCACTTATAAACGCACGAATGAATCTCATACAAGTTTTAAAGTTCTTATCGATAAAGATGACGATCGAATTGTTGGGGCTCATTTGATGAGCGAAGAGGCTGATGAACTTATTAACCATTTTGCAACAGCTATCCGTTTTGGCATCTCTACAAAAGAATTAAAACAAATGACTTTTGCTTATCCCACGGCGGCTTCTGATATTGCTCACATGCTATGAATGTAGTACGACCTTAAAAAATAAATAATAACTTTTAAATGTTCTTGCTAATACTATAACCCAGGGCTAAAGATGATGACACCACAGATAGGCCTAATCGGTTTCCGGTAAGACCGCCGGTTTTCGACCACAACGCTGTTTATAGGAAGATGCGATAGTAAATCAAGGGAAGAATTAGGTCGATGTTAGCATCCAAAAAATGGCGATCGTCCTGAACTTGGCCCCGTCATCTAAATGAATGGCTCTTCTCCTAGGACCGCTATAGAAACCGTCTTTAAGATCTAATGGGGGATTCGGGAGGCCACGAAGAGAAAAAACACAGCATATAAAGCCATGAGAAGATTTGGCCCAAGGAGCACGTATGCTTATTATTCTAAAACAAGAAAAAGTTCCATTAATGGATTAGGTGGCTGAAAAATTCCATGGAGAGATAGCCATCTGCTTTCATCTATATAAGCATTCCTATCATTGGTTGGTTTACCGAACTAAATAGTACTTTTTGTTTTTAATGATTTTTGATAGATCGAGGGCGCCATGCCGGTATAGGCTTTAAACTTCACCGAAAATTGCGTGCTGTCATTGTATCCCACGTCCAGGGCCACGTCGATCATCGAAAGATGCTGGTTGTGCAGCAATCGTTTCGCTTCTTCCAGGCGCAACGTATGAAGATACGCCAGGGGCGTCATGCCATGGATAGCTTTAAAGCTGCGATGAATATAGGACGGATGTTTCTTCAAGGCCTCGCCTAACTGAGCCAAGCGATACGGATCGTGATAGTGCGTCTGAAGATAGGCCGCTGCGGCTTTGGCCACTTCTTCCTGATAGCCCTCCCAGTCTTCGGCTTCCGGTTTACACCGGGTACAGGGCCGAAATCCTTCGTGGACGGCGGCTTCGACACTCCGGTAGATAAATATATGTTTCGGATTGGGCGTCCGGGAGGTGCAGGAAGGCCGACAGACGGTCTTCGTCGTCGACAGCGCATAATAGAAAATCCCGTCATAGGTTTTGTTGTTGGTTCGAATGGCTTCCCATTGCTGTTCATTCATGGCGTTTTTTCGCTCCTTTGAAATTCCAGGTCAATATGGCTAATGCGCCTCCCGAAATCGCAGGGTACACTGGCTTTAACGGTAGGTTGTGCACATCGTACCCTTTAGAAAGATAAGGGGGCTCATTTGATGAATATGATCGAAAAATCACAAACGTTTTTTATTCTAGCTGCTGTGGGTCTTGGGTTGTTTCTAGGGCAATTCACTTGGATCGAACAGCACGCCGAGGCATGGATTATGCCCTTTTTATTCCTCATGCTCTACGGGCTTTTTTTGACGATTCCGCTTCAGGGATTAAAACAAGCCTTTCACAAACGAACCTTTGTCAGCACCAGTGTGCTGATGAACTTCGTATGGACGCCTCTGTTGGCCTGGGGGTTGGGAGCTTTGTTTCTCGCTGATCATCCGGCCCTGTGGCTGGGGTTCATCCTGTTATTAGTCACCCCTTGTACCGATTGGTATTTGGTCTTTACGTCGATAGCCAAAGGGAACGTCTCCCTCTCCACATCTATTTTACCGGTGAATTTGCTTTTACAGGTAACATTATTGCCGGTGTACTTATGGATTTTTGCCGGAACGATGGGAACGTTTGAAGGCGCCATGATCCTGGAAGTAATCCTATTTTTAGCTGTGCCGTTTGTATTGGCTACGCTGACCCGTTACCTGTTCCGACAAAAGAAAAAGATCCTGGAACAAAAGGTCATTCCTTTTTTTGCTTCGTCCCAAATCGTGTTTTTGTGTTTAGCGATTACGGCCATGTTTGCCTCGGAGGCATCGTATTTGCTCAATAATCTCCAGGTGATTCTTCTGATGCTGCTTCCCCTTGGGCTCTTTTATCTCATCAATTTCTTCCTGGCTCAAGGCCTGGGAAAAGTCTTTGCTTTCCCTGTGAAAGACATCATCAGTTTGAACATGACCACCATTGCCAGGAATTCCCCGATAGCCTTAGCGATCGTGCTGACCGTTTTTCCGGATCAGCCGCTTATTGCGCTGGCGCTGATTATCGGCCCTTTATTGGAATTGCCGGTCTTAGCCGTCCTTGCTCAAGTGTTGGTAAAGATGAACAACAGCCCCAAGCAATTTTAATTTTTTCTTGGGGTGTTTTTCCTGCTGGTTATTCTTAGAGCAACACTCACCAATCACTCAACCTCACCGAATTTATTAGCGGATACTGTTGGAAACTTTTATTTTTATATGATTACAGTACTTTTTGATAGGCTATACATTAAAGTCTAACGTTGCTGTGTTTTGATGTTAAAGATCAATTAGGGAAGGGCCCTAGAAACCTCTTTTACAATTGTCAAGAGAATGCCACTCATGTTTATTGTCTTTGATCGATGCCGGTGTTACGGTAAAAAATACATACACAATGCAAGAAAGTAAAGGGGCGGAATGTTGGGACGTGAACAATACTAATACAGCAGTCAAACAGTCGAGCAGCATCAAAGCTATTATTTCTTTAATCTTGGGCGTTGATGCGTTTATTTTTCTTATAATTCTTTTTCCTTTCAGTCTTATTTTCGGCATAATTGGTTTATGGACTGCCACCAAAGCCTTAAAGGATATTAAAGTTTATCATTATCGTGGCAAAAAAACAGCTTTAGCTGGGCTATTTTTCAGCATAATTGGAATAACTATAGGGACCGTGGTTACGTTAAATGTGTTTATATTATAAGTAAAGACCGGCGCTTCTAGGTTGCTCTGACCTAACAGCGCCGGTCTTTTTTCTAATTACTACGGTTTGATATTTTTCTATTCATAATGTTCCATCTCCTGTTGAAAGTGCTCTGATAGTAGTGTCAATCATTTAAAGAATTTATCAAAAAGTTGTGTTTTTTTCCTTACTATAATATTATTGCTTTAAGGCAACATTTTATCGTTAAAGAAAATAAAGTCTAAAAACATTTTTCTAGACCAATTTAGATAATAAAGCGGACATTTGTATTTTATTCGGCCGAAGGAGTTTTCTAACGTGATGAATTGGTTTATGGAACTATCACCCATGTGGCAAGCATTTATTGGAACCCTATTTACTTGGTTCATGACAGCTGCTGGTGCCAGTCTCGTATGGTTTACCAATAAAGCGTCTACACGCTTTATGGATAGCATGCTAGCTTTTGCTGCAGGCGTGATGATTGCCGCTAGCTTTTGGTCTTTATTGGCCCCAAGTATCGAAATGGCGGAGGACCAAGGAGTGCTCCCATTCGTGCCTCCTGTCATAGGGTTTTTGCTTGGAGGGGTATTTCTATTACTATTAGATTACCTCATTCCTATGCTTAACCCGGACCGTTATTTTCCCGAAATTAAGGATCCTCGCTCCAAACACCGAACATTCATGCTTGTTTCTTCGATCACCCTGCATAATATTCCAGAGGGGCTAGCCATTGGTGTAGCTTTTGGCGCTTTAGCCAACAACTTTTCTGAAGCAGGTCTAGCAGGAGCTATTGCCTTAGCTATTGGCATTGGTATTCAGAACTTCCCAGAAGGAACAGCTGTATCTTTACCCCTTCAACGAGAAGGAATGAGCAGAAGAAAAAGCTTTTTTTACGGACAGTTTTCTGGATTTGTCGAACCCGTAGCCGCCTTGCTTGGAGCTTGGGCAGTAGTCGTAATTGAACCTTTAGTTCCGTATGCGTTGAGTTTCGCCGCTGGGGCAATGATCTTTGTCGTTGCGAAAGAAGCTATTCCCGGCTCGCAAGAACGCGGGCATATAAGACTCACGACTTGTGCCTTGATGATAGGGTTCAGCATTATGATGGTGTTAGATGTTTCTCTGGGATAACTAAAACCAAATGATCCTTCCAACATGGGAGCAACAAAACTATCAACTAATATCTTTTGTATATAAAAGAGCAAAAAGGGCTGTCCCATTTTTTAGGACAGCCCTTTTTGCTGCGATATGAGACTGCTTAAAGTAATTACTATCATTTTAAAAGTATATTACTTTAGGATCTAATTTCCTCATTGTCTAAATATCTGGTTTTAGAAAGCCCACTCCTTTTTCGGTACAAAATCAAACTTACGGCTACTACGATCAACAGCACCGAAATTAACTGCGCCACCCGGATGGTATCAAACAGCATCAGGCTATCGGTCCGCAGCCCTTCAATGAAAAAGCGCCCGAAGGAATACCAGATCACATACGTCAAAAACAGTTCCCCGCGCCGGAGATTGACCCGGCGCAATCCTAACAGTAACAAAAACCCAGCCATATTCCAAAGCGACTCATACAAGAACGTTGGATGATAATAGGCGTCTCCAATATACATCTGGTTGATAATGAACTCCGGCAGGTGCAGGCCTCCTAAAAATGAGCGACTCACTTCACCGCCATAGGCTTCCTGATTGATAAAGTTGCCCCAGCGACCGATTGCCTGGCCCAAAATCAGACTCGGTGCAGCAATGTCCGCCAGCTTCCAGAAAGAAACGCGCTTGATTTTCGAAAAAATGATGCCTGTAAGCACAGCGCCAATCAATCCACCGTGGATCGCAAGGCCGCCCTCCCACACGGCAAAAATACTGCCCCAATCCCCAGCATAGTATTCCCACTCAAAGATGACGTAATACAATCGGGCGCAAATAATCGAAATTGGTATAGCGAAAATGAGCAGGTCTGCGAAAATATCGTCCGGAAGCCCCCGCTTTTTCGCTTCGTAGGAAGCCAGTATGTACCCAAGCAAAGCACCGACGCCAATAAGTATGCCGTACCAGTAAATAGGGATCGATCCAATCTCAAAGGCGACCCGGTCGATCGGCTGTATTGATGAATAAATCATGTCTTCCGCCACTCCCGCCTGCTAAATATGCACTAACTCCGATGTTTTTTATGAGTTATCGCATCGAACATTTATTTTTTTAAGTTTAGCTCGTTATCTAGGATATCAGAAATGCTAACAATAGTTCCTTTCGTTTTGAGTGCTTTATTTAACTTAGCAGCATAGGTCGCTATCGGTACTATTTCTTTATGCTTGAAAAAATGTTCGTCGATTTCAAGAGGACTTATATTTTCTTTGACTAAACGTTGTTGATGTTCCATTAATACCTGCTGAATATATAATGGCATTTTCAATCTCTCGACTTGTTGTTTAAAGGTTAATGACACAGTGTTTCCATCTACAAATTCTTCAAGAAAGTTATCTTGTGGCCGATTACATTTTACCGGAAGAAGTTGCAGCACCCATGCATCCTCTGATTTTTTTTGCACTGCTGCCAACTGAAAGGCTACGAGCTCTTTCAAAATCTCAGGAGCACTTGTGTGCGGCAGTAATTCCTGGAAATAGGATCGACTGATACTAAAAGGACGGCTCTCAACAGGAAAATAACCATGCCTGATTTGCTTCCAATCCGATATTTCTTGCAAGACAGCATACGCATATTTACTGCTAGCTGAAAGTTGTTGATAATGTTCATCGAATACAAAAGCCAATGGCAAAGTTAAATTTTTATTTTGATAAGTCATGTGGGCCTCCTTTTTCATTAAAGTATTATGCATACAACACTGCTTATTAAAACATATATTCTAATATTTACATATGTTATTATTTAAATATTTTTGACCATTTTTTGTCCGTTATTAAACTATTGTATGACGTTTCGTTAATGGCACTTACATACAGTCGTATAAACCTTTAAGATGAACCAACATTAGCTCAGGCATCATCAAATAGATTCCCACTGAATCTTTTTACATTGGGAGAGGGGCGTAATTATGAAATTAGGCCAAGATAAGATATTAGCTATTATTGTTTTTGTTGTAGCCTTTATTTTAATGCTTTCATTAATAGGGCGTTTATTTTAAATATAAGGAGGGATAATAATGTTTGATTTAGACCCGGCCACAGCTAGCCGAATTTTAACTGCCACGACTTTAGGCTTTCATATTATTTTCGCTACTATCGGCGTTGGTATTCCGCTTTTAATAGCTTTAGCTGAATGGACTGGCTTACGAAAGAATGATCCGCATTATACCCTTTTAGCTAGAAGATGGGCTCGTGGATTTGTCATAACTGTAGCTGTTGGAGTTGTGACAGGAACTTCAATTGGGCTGCAATTAAGCTTGTTATGGCCAAATTTTATGGAACTAGCTGGCCAAACGATTTCTCTACCACTGTTTATGGAAACCTTCGCTTTCTTTTTCGAAGCAATTTTTCTAGGCATCTACTTATATACGTGGGATCGATTTCGCTCTGGCTGGAAGCATTTTATATTAATTATCCCTGTAGTGATAGGAGCTTCGTTTTCTGCTTTCTTTATCACGACCGTAAATGCCTTCATGAATCAACCTCAAGGATTTGAATTAGTCAATGGTGTTATCACAAATATCAATCCCTTAGTCGCCATGTTTAACCCAGCTACCCCAACCAAAACAGCTCATGTGATTGTTACTTGTTATCTGGCTTCTGCTTTTGTTTTGGGGGCTATCGCAGCCTTTAAAATTATGCGCGGCAATAAAAATGTTTATCACAAAAAAGCATTGAAATTAACCATGGTATCAGCCTTTGTCTTCGCTTCAGCTACAGCACTTATCGGAGACCTTTCGGGCAAATACTTAGCTGAATACCAGCCAGAAAAATTAGCAGCGGCCGAATGGCATTTTGAAACTGAAAGCGAAGCTCCTCTTATTGTAGGCGGCTGGTTATCAGAAAACCAACAGGTTTCTGGTGCCTTAGAAATCCCGTACGCGTTAAGTATTTTAGCGCACAGTGATCCTACTGCCGAAGTTACCGGTCTAGACGCCTTTCAACCTGAAAACACACCTCCGCTATACATTCATTATTTATTTGATGGCATGGTCGCTTTAGGCATTTATATGCTAGTAGTTTCTTTATTGTATTTGCTCATTAGTAAATGGAAACCTGCCTGGCAATACAGTAAATGGCTGATGCGAGCCATTATTCTTGGAGGACCATTGGGGATCTTAGCTATTGAATTTGGATGGATATTTGCAGAGATCGGCCGTCAGCCTTGGATTTTATACCGTATTATGCGAACCCAAGAAGGCGCGACCACAGCTGAGAACGTGGATCTCATGCTATATTTATTTATTTTATTGTACGCAGTATTGGGAATTACGGTAACCGTCGTATTACGAAAGATGTTTAAAGATAACCCTGCTGCCCACGAGTTCGAGCGTCGATATGAGAAACGAGGGGATGAATCATGAGCCTCGAAGTATTAGGGTTATCGGTCTTATGGTTTTTTCTATATGGTTACATGATTGTAAGTTCCATTGATTTTGGTGCTGGCTTTTTCCATTTTTTTAATAAAATTTCCCGTAAGGATCACCAAGTTAATTCATTGATTCAACGGTATCTTTCTCCGGTGTGGGAAGTCACCAACGTGTTTTTCGTCTTTTTCTTTGTGGGGATTGTAGGCTTTTTTCCGTCTACAGCTTACTATTTCGGCACTGCTTTATTAGTACCGGTCAGCTTTTCGATCATCTTAATCGCTATCCGTGGCTCTTATTACGCATTCAATACGTATGGCGCCAAAGATAGTCAAATATATTCGTTTTTGTATGGAGTAACGGGGTTGCTGATTCCTGCATCATTAACGATCGCCCTTACCATTTCGGAAGGCGGCTATGTAGCCGTGGATGAGGAGAATGTTCAGCTATTATATAATGAATTATTCTCCAGTTTTTATGCGTGGAGCGTGGTCATCTTAGCTATTGTGAGTGTTCTATTTATTTCAGCTTCGTTTCTACAGTTTTATGCATATAAAGCGGGAGATAACGACTCCTATCGGCTTTTTCGGCGATATACGTTCATATGGGCTCTGCCTACACTTCTTGCTAGTTTACTGGTTTTCATCGGCCTTAGTAAGCAAAATCCAGATCACTTTACCGATATTCTCAATATTTGGTGGATGTTTGGTCTTTCGTTGTTCTTTTTCTGCCTAGCTGTTTATTTCACTTACCGGCAACAGCGACTTGGAATGACCTTTGTGCTAGTGATGCTTCAATTCTTCACCGCTTGGTTCGGTTATGGAGCTTCCCATCTTCCATGGTTATTATATGGAGAACTTACGATTTATGATGGCTTTGTCAATGAAACGATGGCTTGGTTCCTGATAGCCGCCTTTATCGCAGGATTATTTTTACTCATTCCATCCTTGTATTTATTGATGCGCCTATTTTTGTTCGATGCTTCTTATGTTCGCGGAGAAAGGAAATGATGAGACATGGAATTTTTTCTAATCATGATTGCGCCGCATCTCATTTTAGCCACTGCTGTATTAACAGTGTTTGCTTGGTTCGGTCAGAAATCTTCAAATCTATAAATAAGGAGCACCGCCCTTGATTGTTGGGCGGTGCTCTTTATTTATATAAAATTGTACATTTATTGACGTTTGTTTATATTACGTCAGTTTTGAATTTTTGCTTGTTACTTTAAGAAGTGCTATCACGTTTCTTATTCAATGACACACTATAAAGGACGGTGAAAATCATATGAAAAAATTACTTGTCAAAACGATTCCTCTCTTTTCGCTCGTTGTCTTACTTGCAGGTTGCCAAGGGGTGCTAGATCCTCGAGGACCGGTAGCCAAAACCCAATATGATCTTATTATTTATTCTATCGTGTTGATGAGTTTAGTACTTATTCCTGTTTTTATCGTGTTTGGCATTGTTGTTTTCAAATATCGTGAAAATAAGTCTGATCCAAATTACGAGCCTCCTGATATGGAAGGAAATAAAAAACTAGAAATTCTCTGGACTGTCATTCCTATTGTGATTGTGGCTTTTTTAGCAGTACCAACCGTTCAAGCAACGTATTCCTTAGAAAAATCCCCAAGTCCAGACAAAGACCCGTTAGTTGTTCAAGTCACTTCAGCGCAATGGAAGTGGATTTTTCGGTATCCAGAGCAAGGAATTCAAACTGTTAACTACCTTAATATTCCCAAAGATCGACCGATTAAATTTGAATTGACGTCCGCAGCCGCCATGAACTCTTTTTGGATTCCTCAACTCGGGGGCCAAAAATATACCATGCCAGGGATGAATGAAACTCTATACTTAGAAGCGGATGAAACTGGTACTTTTCAAGGAAAAGCCGCAAATTTCTCTGGTGAAAACTATAGTGATATGACATTCGAGGTGAATTCTCAAAAGAAACAGGAGTTTGCTGCTTGGACGCAACAAATACAAGAAACAAAACCCCCCATCACAAATCAAGGGATGGATCAACTGTTAAACCCGGGGACCGTCGAACCTATGGCTTTTTCTTCCTATCCTAGAAAATATGACTATCTGCGAAACATGAGAGGAGGTCCCAAAAACAATGCTGACCAACATTAAGGATTTCTTGTTCAATGATTTTTTTGTTACAGGAGAACCGTTTATATACGCGGCCGATATCATGATTGTGCTCACAAGCTTATTTATTATAGGCATCTTAACCTACTTCAAAAAATGGAAATGGTTATGGAACGAATGGATCACTTCTGTCGATCATAAGAAAATTGGCATTATGTACATGATAGCTTCACTAATGATGCTTTTTCGAGCAGGGATAGATGCGCTGATGATGCGTACACAACTTATGCTTCCCTCAATGAATTTTTTAGATTCTCAACAGTATAATGAAATTTTTACAACCCATGGAGTAGTCATGCTACTATTCATGGCCATGCCCTTCCTATTTGGACTAATTAACGTGGCTATGCCTTTACAAATTGGCGCTCGAGATGTGGCTTTTCCGTACCTTAACTCATTAAGTTTTTGGTTATTTTTCTTTGGTGCGATGCTTTTTAACTTATCATTTGTTATTGGTGGCTCGCCAGACGCTGGTTGGGTGAACTACCCAACATTAGCGGGGGATAAATTAAGTCCTGGGCCAGGCATCAATTATTACCTCCTCAGCCTCCAAATCTCTGGTCTAGGAACACTAATGAGCGGGGTAAATTTTATCGCTACTATTGTCAAAATGCGTGCACCAGGAATGACATTAATGCGGATGCCCATCTTTACTTGGTCAACATTAATCACTTCCATTATTATCGTGTTTGCTTTTCCAGTGCTCACAATAGCTTTAGCTCTTCTTACTATTGATCGTATTTTTGGCTCCCATTTTTTCACCGTTGCGGGAGAAGGCCTTCCTATGATGTACGTAAATATGTTTTGGTTATGGGGACATCCTGAGGTATATATCTTAATTCTCCCGGCATTTGGTATTTTTTCAGAAATTATCAGTACCTTTGCTAAAAAGAAACTGTTTGGATATCGAGCAATGGTTTATTCCATGATTGTTATTTCGGTATTAAGTTTTGTGGTTTGGGTGCATCACTTTTTCACCATGGGAAATGCGCCAGCCGTCAATTCCGTGTTTTCTATATCTACGATGGCCATTGCTGTCCCCACTGGCGTAAAAATATTCAATTGGCTGTTAACATTGTACAAAGGGAAAATAAAAATGAGTACAGCCAATTTATGGGCTCTCGGTTTTATTCCTATATTTGTTATTGGCGGGGCTACAGGAGTAATGTTAGCTAGTGCGCCAGCAGACTATCAATATCATAATAGCTATTTTCTCGTCTCCCATTTTCACTATGTTTTAATCTCTGGGACAGTGTTCTCTATTTTTGCCGGCCTTCATTATTGGTGGCCGAAAATGTTTGGCCATACCCTAAACGAAACATTAGGGAAATGGGGCTTCTGGTTGTTTGCTATCGGATTTAACTTAACCTTCTTCCCAATGTATATTGTAGGACTTTTAGGGATGACGCGTCGCGTCAACGATTATAGTGCTGATGCTGGTTGGACATCATTAAATTTTATTGAAACGATAGGTGCTTACTTGATGGGCATTGCGTTTCTAGTCATTGTTTACAACATTTATTACAGTGCCCGGTACGGACAAAAAGATACCACCGGAGACCCTTGGGACGGACGAACGTTAGAATGGTCTATTCCATCGCCAGCGCCGGAATATAATTTTGCTCATACCCCTCAAATCACGGGAATTGATTCTTATTGGACTGAAAAACATCAACCGAAAACTATCGAAAAGAAAAAAGACTACAAGGCCATTCATATGCCGAACAATTCTGGTCAACCTTTTTTCATGTCTTTATTTTTCTTTATCGCTGGTTTCGGCTTAGTATTTGAGTGGATTTCAATAGCTATTATCGGTGCTGTAGGCATAGCCGCGGTAATGTTTATTCGTTCATTTGATAAAGATAAAGGCTATCATATTCCAGCATGGAAAATAAAAGAAACAGAAGAAGGGAGGCCAACTAAAAATTATGACAGAACCACATAATAATGCTCTCTCAGAACTGCCACCAGAATATGAAGACGAAGACGGTCAAGTGAAGATATTTGGGTTTTGGATCTTTTTAGCTGCAGAACTTGTGCTGTTTTCATGTTTATTTGCAACCTATTTAGTATATTTAGATCGGACAGCCGGAGGACCTACAGGGTCCGAGATTTTTGAATATCCCGGCGTGATTATTCAAACCTTTTTATTGTTAACTAGTAGTTTCACCTCTAGTATTGGTATTTTCGAACTCCGCCGTCGTAATAAAAACCGTTTACTAATCTGGATGGCCATCACGCTACTACTAGGTCTCGCTTTTTTAGGAATGGAAATCAATGAATTCATCACTTATGTAGAAGAAGGTGTAAGCATTTCGACAAGTGCTTATTGGTCTTCGTTCTATATCCTAGTCGGTACACATGGAGCCCACGTCACTTTCGGCATTTTTTGGATGTCAACGGTCCTCGTTCACCTTCTTCGAGAGGGCATCAATGCGACAACTTCAAGAAAGATATTTATTGCGAGCCTTTATTGGCACTTTTTAGATGCTGTGTGGATTTTCATTCTCACAGCTGTCTATCTGATTGGAGGAGGGCTTTAACCTTGAATGAAAAAGTATTTAACCACCATCAAGAGCATTTTCCATGGAAGCAGTTGCTCGGCTTTTTTGTCTCTATTATTTTAACCGTTTTGGCCTTATTCATGACCTTTTTTATGTCTTATAGTCGAGAAGTAACGATTGTGGCCATTGTTGCGTTAGCTGCTATTCAATTGATCGTACAATTAACCATGTTCATGCACCTCAATGAGTTAGACAAAGCATTTCAAATAGCTATCGTTGCTTACGGTTTGACAGTAGCGCTCATCGTTGTCGCAGGCACAATATGGATCATGGAAACTGGCATGTAGTAATTTCTAACTCCCATGAAAATATTTAACTTGAATATCCCCCTTTAAATAGAGCAATGAACGTTCTCATTACTTCTGTTTCAAAGGGGGATTTTTATACATTATTAAGACTACGATCGAAAAACATCGAGCTAATCCTGGCCTTTCGTGTACGGACGAAAAGTAAGGCTGAATGTTGTCTCAGGTAGTGAGGATTCAAACGATACGAATGTTACGAGCACAGCATCTCTGAGGTTCTCCCAACCAATAATATAAGAAATATGTCAACGGCTTGATCCCGGTATTATATCGGAATCAAGCCGTTGAAGTGATTTCTTTATTTTTGGTATTTACTTGATAGCATAGTGTTCTCTTCACATTAAAGGTCTTTTTATTGCTCTTCTTTTAATGTGCATGGTGATCATGAGGTTCTTCAGGAGAAGCAATAGCACACAACAGGCGCTCTTCATGATCATGGGCACTTGTTTCTAACTGAATCGTGGCATGATAGATACCAAGGTCTTGAAGCTCTGTTTCGATTTCGCGTAACATGTCTTGTCCTTCTTGAATCGTGTAATCACTGCTTGTCACTGCGTGACAAGAAAGCATAATCTGTTCACTAGTAATATTCCATACATGCAAATCATGGATCGACTGTACTTTCCCATGCTTTTCAATGGTTTGTTTTATTTTTTCCAGTTCAATGTTTTTTGGCGTTCCTTCCATTAAAACATGAACGCTTTCGCGTACTACACGTCCTCCGCTTATGGTAATTAAAATAGCGACAATGACACTCGCCACGGGGTCTGCCCATCCCCAATTGAAGAAGAAAATGAGCAAACCAGCCACAATAGCGCCTACAGAACCTAATAGGTCACCAATAACGTGTAAAAAGGCAGCACGCAAGTTAAGGTTTTCTTCCGTATCTCCCTTGGACATAAGCATCCAAGCAACCAAAACATTGACCAATAACCCCACAATACCAATAAACAACATGCCCACTGACGCTACTTCCGGCGGATCCATGAAACGTTGATAAGCCTCATAGAAAATATATCCAGCAATAACAATTAGTGTAGCTCCATTAAATAAAGCAGCTAGAATTTCAAAACGTTTATACCCAAACGTTTTGCTTTTACTGACCGCCTTTTCTCCAACAATAAACGCGATCAATCCTACACCAAGCGATATAGAATCACTTAGCATATGTCCCGCATCAGCCAATAAAGCTAAACTATTGGTTAGAAATCCACCAATGGCTTCCACAACCATGTAAATGGTGGTGATAATAAATGCGATCATTAAAGCTTTTTTGTTTGCCCCATGGGCATGATCATGATCGTGACTCATTCAACTCCCTCCTTATCATCTCTTAGTTAGTGCTGAGCGTGTTCAATCATTTCGTTAAGCATATGCATTACGTGCTCGTCGTCTTGCGAATAATAAAGACTTTGCCCTGCTCGACGATATTTGACCAATCTTAAATTTTTCAAAAACACAAGTTGATGTGAAACGGAAGCCTGCTTGAGTTCCAAGTGTTCCGCAATTTCATTCACAGAGTACTCTGCATGAGCTAAAAGATGCAAAATGCGTATACGATTAGGATGAGACAACGCTTTGAATGTCTGTGAAACCATAAATAACGTTTCTTCATCCAGAGCTTTTCCATTATAAGAATCCATCACACGTGCTCCTTTCAATTGTCATTTAATGTTCAATACAATAATATATTAACATATATTAATATATTATTAAAATAGATGATTATATTCTTTATAATAATGTGAGGTGATTTTTATGACGTATAGAAAGCCTATACCCATCCACGGGCTAAAAATGCTTCGATTAAGCCAAGAAATACAAAAAGTAGATGTCGCATCCCCCATCTTTCATCATTTTTCGCATCCGGTGCGGCTACGTATTATGTACGCGTTAACTATTGAACAAGAATTAAACGTTACAGAGACTGCTGGATTGATTCGAAGTTCGGCCGCCACAGCCTCTCACCATTTACGCAAAATGCATGAAGTAAATATCTTAGAAAAAAGAAAGCAAGGGAGAGAGAATCATTACAGAATTAAAGACAAACACCTAGAACATGTTGTTAGTAAAATCATTGCTTGGAAAGAACAAGGATAACACCGTTTAGTTGTTCCTTCGCATGCTTGACGTATAATAAATGATTCTCTTGAAGGAGGCCCTATGGAAATCCTAATGTCGATGCTTGGTGGCTTTTTATTTATGGTGGGCACCTACCTTGTTTTATCAAAAAACATTATCCGAATGATTATTGGCAGTTCGGTATTAACCCACGGAGCTAATATCATGCTATTAACCATGGGAGGACTCAAAGGCGGTTTGCCTCCCTTATTACGATTGGATGCAGATACTTATGTCGATCCCTTGCCCCAAGCTCTCATTTTAACCGCTATTGTTATTAATTTTGGTATTACTTCTTTTATTCTTGTGCTCGGGTATCGAACGTTTAAAGTAACCGGGACGGCTGAAATGGATAGGCTCAACAACCTCTATGACCCTAACACCCAAGATTCAACCAAATGATTGGCCACAAACACCCTGGGCGATCACGTTTCTAACACCCTCGAACGAGTGACGACAATAATCATATAAATCATGATGGTAAAAATTACACTAATGGTTAATGCATGAATCAACACGGTTGTTAAAGAAGAGCCATTCAGTACAATAACTAACCCAGAGAGCGCTTGTACTACGATTAAGAGAAAAATAGATGTACTTAAATGCCCTAAGATAGAATATCGATACTTCTTCCATGACCAAACCAAGAGAGCGATAATCATTAGAATCAAAACAATCGCTGCACTCCGATGAATCCATTGAACCGTGATGTCATACGAAGCATGCTTAATATAAGCCCCTGTATAAATCACCATATACGAATACACAGTGACACTGATTAAATACCAGAAGTATGTTTTACTGACCGATCCCCGTTGCCATTGTAACGGATTTTTTTCAAAAGAAAATACCGCAAGCAAAGCCACAGTTGAAAAAGAAATCGTGCTTATCCCAAAATGCAAAGCTAATATAAACCCTGAATTTCCCCATATGACTGCGCCTGCTCCCATTAAACCTTGAAAAACAATAAACAACACGGCCATTAACGCGATAAATTTCGTTTCACGAATATGAGCCAATTGTTTTGTCGACCAAAAAGCCAGAATTAAGACACAGAGACCCATTAAACTAGACCACAGCCGATGACTATATTCAATAATGGTAGCTAAAGCAGGGTTTTGGGGGACCACTTCTCCAAAACACAACGGCCAGGTGGCGCCGCACCCTTCTCCCGATCCCGTATTAGTAACGATGGACCCTTGAAGCAAAACAATGAGCATTCCTACAGCAGTAAATACACTGAAAATCTTTAATCCCAATTTCACCAGCAATCCCCTAACATAAAAAGATTCGACACATATTAATATATTAACATATGTCGAATCTTTTTAACGAGTGAACAGAGAGGGAACATTCTCGCTTGTCATGAGAATAAATATACTTTTAACAAGATTATACATCTAAAATAATTGTCGGCGTTTGCATGATACGTTTGTCGCTTACATCCCTTTAAAAAGGTTTATTATTTATATCTATTAGCAGAAGCCATGAAAATGACACTACATAAACGCTAAGCATCCTTATCAATATACTCTCATACCCGCCCCTGTAATGTTACCATTTGGTGACAATTCGTTAAAAAGCAAAAACAGGCGTTTGCTGTTTCATCTCGTTTGGTAAAAGCCTTAGAGCAACCATATTTATTTTCATGAAAGGAAGATGACACCATGGACCAACAAGAACCACATATCCAATCTCAGGGTCTCCCACGTATCGGGGAACAGGCACCGGCGTTCGATGCGGTAACGACGCATGGAACTATCTCATTGAACGACTATTCAGGTCAATGGCTTGTGCTTTTTTCTCATCCCGCAGATTTCACACCGGTATGCACGTCGGAATTTGTGGCTTTTCAGGACATTTACAACCGCTTAAAAGCAATGGATACCGAACTGTTAGGCCTCAGTATTGACAGCGTGAGTTCCCACATCGCCTGGGTTCGTAACATTGAAGAAAATTTCCAGACCACCATTGAATTTCCGATCATTGCGGACCTGGATCAAAAGGTCGCTGCCCAGTACGGCATGGTCATGCCGGAATCCACCGGCACCGAAACCTCCCGAGCGGTCTTTGTCATTGATGACAAACAAAAAATCCGGGCCGTCATTTATTATCCCCTCTCCACCGGACGAAACATGGAAGAAATCGTTCGGCTGGTGGAAGCGCTGCGTACCACGGACGAGCACGGCGTATCCACCCCGGCGAACTGGCAGTCTGGGGACAAAGCTATCGTGAGCCCGCCAAAAACCAAAGAGGAAGCCAATGAGCGAATGAACAGCGATGACTACGACTGCGTGGATTGGTACTACTGTCAAAAAGACATCTAATAAAAACAAAGCTCCCGGCTTCTTTTAGCCGGGAGTCATTGCTGAGGCTGTCAGTATTTGCTTATCATTTCATGTTAAAACATCTTTCAAGTTTTTTATTTGTGCACACTTTTTGTGACATATCCAGCCTTACCTACATAACGACCCTATCGCAAACCCTTTCGATAAATTAAAAAGAGGGAAGATGAGCCCTTATGGGCCTCTTCCCCCTTTATCCATACGTCTATTCTATTAACCCTTAAAAATGCCTGAATTTCCCCCACGAAAGGGAACAAGCTTTTCATGCTTCAAGCGAAACAAATAAGATGCAAAGAAAAAATAATACAATTATTCAATGATACAAAAATTCAATTTTCACACTCCCTTTCCCAATGTTTATTTATATTTTTTTGTAGTGCATAGAATCCCCGTTTTAACAAATTAAAGTCCAACATTGACTACTATTAACAGAAAGAAAAATAGCCAATCCAATAAAATCTCTCCTTATTAATTATGGCATTTGAAATTTTAAAGCCCTTTTCTTTTCTTGATTCGTTTGACCGTGGACAGGCCGCAGTTCATTCGTTTAGCAATTTCCTGTTGGCCGTAGCCTTGCTGCAGAAGGTTGATAATCATATAGTATTTGTCTCGGTGTTTGCCTTCGGGACTAAATTCGGTTTGACGGCCTTTATACTTGCCTTGTGCTTTTGCAATCGCTATGCCCTGATCTTGGGCTTCTTTCCGTTGCTTCCATTGTTCTTCGGCCATCCATGCAAACACTTCTTTTAAGAGGTTCATCACCATCTGCCCCACGATTTCCATTTCTCCGTACTTCCGGGTGTCTAAAATCGGCATGTTCAGCACCACAATATGCACTTTCATCTTCGTTAAGACTTCCCATTCCTGTTTGATGCCTTCCATGCTCCGGCCAAGTCGATTAAGGTCATGGATGAATAAGGTATCTTCCTCCCGCAAAAAGGCTTTTGCATCCTCCCACCCTTTACGTTTCATTTGTCGGCCAGAATCTTTATCCGTGAAGATTTTTTCGCATCCGGCTTCCCGGAGTAATTGCATCTGCCGTTCTAAATTTTGTTCATTGGTACTTACTCTTGCATAGCCGATGTGTTTGCCAGCCATTCGGTTGCTCTCCTTTGCTTAGTTCTTCGCATTGACAGGTTCCGTATGTGTACAATTCGGATAATGATTGCAACCCATAAACGCTCCGTGTTTCGATGTACGCTTTTCCAGAAGGCCGCCACAAGCCGGACACGTCCGTTCTTTGGGCTTCACGGTTTCATAAACGGTCTTTGCATCAAGGGCCGGATTCACCTGTAAAATCCACCGCTGCAAGTCCTCCCGATCAAACAGCTTCACGCCCGTTTTTTCGGCTCCGTTTTTGGCACTTTGGGTGAACAAGCTGTTCGTTAATACCCACGCTTCATTGGCTTGGAAATAGGTTTGAGCAAAATACACTTCCTGTACGGCTTTGATACCTACTTTATGGTTTACGCCGTACCGTTTGGCCTGTACGACAATCCGATTCTCCTTATCTAAAATGAGATCCGCTCCGTAGTCGTGAGACGCCTTTGACCCTTTGGCCTTGTACTGCAACTGCCGGAACAGCTCGACCAGAAAATGCTCAAACTGCACCCCATCCATCTGGTCGATGTAGGGAAGGCCGCTGTCGATGATGCGTTGAAACTGCCGTTTTTTCTGCCACCATTGATAGAGATAAACAACCCCTTGCCCCAGGAACACCAAAACGATCAGTACGATCACAGCTGTTATAAGAGTTGAAATAGATAAGCCTTCCATCGTAACGCTTCCTTTTCTCTTAACGTGTTTTCCCTATTAGACGGGAATCGTTTCTTTGACAAAAAACACGATGATTAAAAAACCAATGCCTGCCATCCCAAGTTTTGTAGCGAGTTCTTTCTGTTGCTTCACAAAGAACAAGAAAGCTGTTCCCCCGATCACTACCACCAAAGCGATGTTCCATAAAACATCAACGATGGTTTTCAGCGTCTCAATCGTGGTTGTAATCGAACCATCTACATCCACCGCATAGAGGATGATATTCACCACAGCAAGCACCGCAAATAAACAGGTAATAGTAAACCATATCCATTCCGCTTTTCGGTAAAAATGAACAAGGATGAACCCGAGCAAGATCAAAACTAATATATTGCCAATAAGTATCACAAAATCCCTCTTTCTTTTAATGCTTCTTTCCACGCTTCTTATTTTAATAGAAAAAAGTATCGGCTTACAGCTATTATATAGGCATTTGATTCACTATTATCTGAACCGCAATTAGGAACACCATAGCTGGTAAGCCGAGCTTTAACATAAGTTCATCATCTTTTTTAACAAAGAATGCCACGGCCATGATCACCACCGTAATGCCCATAGCAATAGCCCAAACGTGGTTATATATTTCTTTTAAATTTTGCGGAGAGGGCAGTGTAGAAGCATCTGATTCAAAGAAAAAAACATAGCCACCGCGATCGGAATATTTACAACTACGGCGAAAATAATGTCACCAATTCTCATGCTAATCTTCCTTTCTTGTTCTATTTTTCTAATGTAAATGAACCATTTAAAAGAACCTTAAAAAACATTGATATGCCAGCATTTCTCTCTTGTTCTTTAGGGTATACCCAAAAGACCTTATAAATCGTAAAAAAAGAAAGCATTTGTTTTGTACACTCCATTATCTAACTAATAGTTTAGATTTATTGATTCAAAGATACATAGATTCAATTACTCTTATAAGAAGAACCATAGAAAAATTTTATGGTTCCTCTATTTCTATTCATGTAGAGCTTTTTCTTTATCTCTTTCGTATTTAGAAATGCCGATATTGATTAGTATTCCCAACGCTGGGAGCAATAGGATAAACCATAATGGAAACACATAAACGCCACTAAAATGTAGGACGCCAATCAAAATGATAAGTAAAATAAATCCCAATCTCACTTTATCCAATCGTTTTTCCTCTCCTTTTTCTAACCCTGTTTATGTTTGATCTCGAACGGGGTTTCCTTCTTCATCTAATAGAACGGTTAATCCATTTCCATTCCCTATGGACGAATTGATATAGTTAATGCCGGTTTCTCGATCAACAATAATGGAAACTTCCCCAAGAAATGAAATGCTGTTCTTGTGTTTGAGGTAAAACCGTTGGTCTTGTTCCTCTTTTTTTCGTCCAAACACAGCCGTCACCCTTCCCTAACATGATTTACTGTTGTTCTAACGTCAAAATCTCGATCGCTTGTTCTTCGGTATCCCATTCTTTCGCATACAGGCTTTTGATTTTCGCTTTCGCAGCTTCTTCGTGATCGGCCTAAATCTCTCCCTCGAAGATGCTAGGGAAAAAGTGATCGGTCATCGCAAAAGCAAACGACCGCATCGGTATTCATCCTTTCTAGTATCTCATTTTCCTCTCATTAATTCATTCATCCGTTTCTGCCACTGAACAATTTGAACCACCTTGATAAAGGTGAACAGGGACAGGGCCACGAGAACAACCACAATCGCCAGCCATGACAACCATTGTTGCAACCAGAGGGATGCCGATGACACCGCCATAAGCATAATACTAACGATTAATAGTTGCTTGGAACTGCTGTAAATCTTCGTTTCTAATTCTTCCATGTTCCAATCTTGATTCATGTCGATTCCTCATTTATCTATCTTTTCTCAATGTCTATACCTATCGTAACATTCCTACCAAAAAGACCTAATTATACAATGATTCAATGATATTTATATACATTGTTTAAAAGATACGAAGAAACAATGTTTCCAAGTTTATTTAAATATTCTGTTTAAACGAACGCTTGTTCGTGTATACTAAGTAGTAACGAAAGGACGTGATACCCATGAAATCCAATAAACTCACCCCAACCAGTAATCTCCGGTGGGAAAGTAGTCGCATGATTCTCCCGGAATGGCGCAAACAATGGCTCCAACGGCAGGAAGCCCAAACGTGGCAGGAGCCGCCCGAACTGGACGACCAGATGATCGAGGAAATCATGCAGATCATTCATGACGGCATGGCGTATACGTGGTTATTGGAGGTCACGTACTGGCAGAACGGCCAGTTTCACACGGCGACCGGCTATGTGGCCCGTTTTCGGGATGCACCGCCGCAGGTTTGGTTTCAAATAGGTGGAACTGTGGCAACCATTCCTTTTCAACATATCCAATCCGTGACGTGGCAGGGATAAAAGGAGGGCGAACCGATGAAACGAGTGGTGTTTCTGATCGACATGATGAGTTTTTATGCGTCCATCGAAAAGGTCTATCATCCGCATCTGTCCCAGCATCCAGTAGTCGTCGCCGGCGACCCGGAACGGCGCAGTGGCGTGATTCTGGCCGCCTGTCCCGTGGCGAAAAGCCACGGCATCAAGACCGCCCAAGCCCTGTGGGAAGCCCAATCGCTTTGTCCCGAGGTCACGGTCCTTAAACCCCGGATGCAACTCTATATCGACATATCCACGCAGATCAATGAACTGTTTTTAACGTACACCGATCAAGTGGAGCCGTTCTCCGTGGATGAATCGTTTATCGAATTGACCGGAACGGTCCATCAGTCCCGGCCCGAGCAAGCCGCTAAACGTCTGCAAAACGATCTTCTCCGATTGTTTGGTATTTATGCCCGTATCGGCATTGGGGAAAATAAAATTCTGGCGAAAAGTGCGTGTGATCTGCAAGCCAAAAAACGCCCGAAAGGAATCTTTCATCTACACAAGAACCGTCTAGCCGATGATTTTTGGCCGTTTGCGATTGGCGAGCTGTTCGGCGTCGGCAGTCGCATGGAAAAACACTTCATGCAAACCGGCATCCGCAAGATCGGCCATTTAGCGACGTATCCTGTCGAAGAATTACAGCATCGGTGGGGGATTAACGGGGAGTTGTTGTGGCAGTATGCGAACGGCATCGACCCATCTCCGGTGACGCCCGACACGCACCAGCAGAAAAAGAGCATCGGCCACGGCATGACCCTGCCGAGAGACTACCATCAACGATCAGATGTTATGGTCGTTCTTCGTGAATTATCCGAAGAAGTAGCCCGTCGTACCCGAGACGAGCGATTAATAGGAAATCAACTGTCACTAAGTATTGGCGGCACGTATGAAAACCCGGTCGGCTTTTCCCGACAATTAACCTTGAACATGGCGACCAATGACGGCCGAGTGATCTATCACGCCTGTCAGAAGTTGTTTGATCGGCACTGGCTTGGCGCACCGGTCCGGCGCATTGGCGTGTCATTGGAAAAGGTCGAACCGGACACGCACCGGCAGTTAAGTTTATTTGATGAGGTGGAGGACCGGTCCTCCTTGAACCAGACGGTTGATGCTTTGAAAGACCGGTACGGCGGCGGCATTATTATGTATGCTTCGTCCTTGACCGATGCGGGCCAAGCCCTTGAACGATCGAAAAAAATTGGAGGTCATTACAAATGAACAAGCCTATGCGAGACGCCCGTTCCCCTCTTGACATCGGTGATTTACTGTATCACGCCCGAACGTCCAACGATTTAACCGTGAACGACGTCTGTACGTTCAGTCTGGTGTCGAAGCCGGTCTATGAAGCCTATGAAATGAACCGAGTGCCAAATATCGGCTTTCGGGAAGCCGAAGCCTTAGCCACGCTGCTAGACCTTTCTCTGGATGATCTGATGCGTCCGTATGATTAACAACATCAAGACAGGTGCTTCCAGCCATAGAATCCTTTTATGGAGTGTTCATGCTAAAATCGGCACACGTTCATATTAGACTAGTAAATGTTCATGCTATACTGGAAATTGTCTTTAGAGACCCTCTCTAAAGACAGGAGGTGAGAACCGTATGGTTTGCCTGCTTTCCATCTTAATCACGTTTGTGCTTTCCTTTACAGCCACGCTGTTGGGAAACATGATCGACCGCCAGCTATTTCGGCGGAAATAAAATAGCAAAAACCCCAGGTGTTCGCGCACCTGGGGTTTTCACGTTATCCTTACTATTCGGCCATTCCAAGGAAATGATGTGCATTCGCTTCCCAAGGGAGAACCAATGATCTTACCTACTTCCCATCTACTACTACTATACGATACCCAAAATTATTTGTAAAGTTTACCCTCTGCCACGTTGAAAACGACCACTCTGGAACAAGAGTGATCGTCTTCATGGTTTTGGGTAAGGGGACAGTTGAGAGTTCACTGTCCTCCTAAAATATACCATGTTTTCTATCTGTATGATACCAAAAAAACGACCGAACCCTAGGGTCCGGTCTTCCAAGAATTATTAATGGATGGAAAATATAAAACGATACAGTAAGACGATCAGTCTTCCTAATGAGTATAACAAATATCAGAAAATTGGCAAGTTTTCATATCGAGACAACGGACCCCACCCGGCCCGTTGTCTCGGTGCTTCATCGACAAACCTATTAGGGAATAGAGAGAAGGAAGTGCCACCTTCTCTCTATTCGTTTTTTATTGTATCATATCTTCTGTTGATCGAACGAAAAGAACGGACCTGCAATAGGTCCGTTCCGTGCATCCACGATGATACATCTAAGGGGAATAGGGTAAGGATGGGTGTGCCCTTATCTATTCTTTTACATTTTAACATAGCGCCTTCATGTTCTCCATGTATTTGCTTTCACTTATTTATAGCTACATTCCCATAGAAGGAGCCGATTGGTTGGCTTTTGACGGTTGCTTCTGGTTCTGTTGAACGCCCAGCTTCAATTCCTCGTTCCAGTCTTTGGTCTGCGTCGGCCGGTGATCGACAATCGCCTCATGGTTAATATAGTCGTTCAGCTTGTCGTGAAAATGCGCTCCGGCCGCATCGTTATCCACGGCCGAGATCACCTGCGTCACTTTATGCCCGTCGGCCTGTAAATCCTGTAAGCCCCGTTTGACCGCCTGTATTTTTAAGCCACTCATGCTCTGCAATCGGGTATTTTGCACGTCTCCCTGTTTTTCCGACCAGTAGGAAAGGGCATCAATCGGACTTTCAAACAGCGCAATTTTATCAATCTTCTGGCCGACATTGATTGCAAAACCGCCATCTTCGGCTGATCGTTTGACCACGCCTTTAAAATGCTTGCCGTCCTCCATCGGCCTTGTTCCCTGCCGATCGGCGCCAATCGTTTCCCCCTCCCGGTCTTTCCATTTCATCACGCAGTTATCTTTCCGGTCCTGCACGATCAAGTCTTTCTTCAAGCACCAATCGACCACTCGTTCATCAACCTTCCGATCATTCACCAAGTAGTCCCGGACGTTCGAGGTATCGGCCACTTCATAATGTGAAGGGTAGGAAAACGGCTCTTTCTCCACCTGTTGCATCGGCTGGCGGTCGAGCGCATATTCATGGTCATTGATGCGCCGGACGGCATCGGGAAAGGAGAGATCGTGATAGGTCATCGCAAAATGAATCGCCCCGTAGCCGCCTTCCTGTCGGCTGTTCCAGTAGTATTTTTCGCCCTGAATGACCAAGCTGTCGTGGTCCACCAAGTTATAATACGGCGGCTGGCCGTTGCCCTGCTGTTTGACTTCTAAGCCGTTCGCATCCAAGTAATCCATGATTCCCACGGTTTTGGCCTGTTCGATTTCCTCACTGTTTACTCGACGGTTGGCCATGCGTTCGCCCTCCTTTCTACATGCTCATGCCGTTCTGCCGGACAGTCTGCCGGGTTTGCGTTTCCTCCACGGTTTCCTCTTTCGAGACCGTTTTTTTGCCTTCGCTTTTGAACGGCCATGAGATTTCTTGTTCCGTCGTGGTTTCGCCTTTGACCCGTTGTTCCAATCGGTCCACGGTATCCACCGTCAGCACATTTTGATCGACGGCCTGTGCTTTTAAGGCTTCATAGGCGTTTTGGCTTTCCAGTCGATCAAGCAGGGTATCTTGATCTGCTCCGTCCTGTCCTTGTTCTTTGGTTACATGGTTGTGATAGGTGGTATAGGCCGATGCCAACTGGACGCTTTGATTGACTGCTGCCCGGTCCTGTTGACGCTCTTGAACGTCCGTCGTCGTGGTTTGATGAATCGCTTCGGCCCTTGCCCCAGGAACGTACCCGTGTTCTTCGGTAAACGCCTGTACGTCCTGCCGTTTCCTTTCGTAAGCATCCGAGTTATCCATGTTGGTGTGTCCTTCTTTGTGTTCTTGAATCTTCACGGCTAAATGTTCAAACGTTTGTTCAAAGGCTTCCGGCGTATAAATATCTTGCAGATAGGACTGATCACTTAAATGCTCCCGATGACCGGTGTAACGTTGTTGGTCGAGGGCGGTGTTTAAATCGTGATATTCGGCGTCCCCCAATGCCAGACGACCGGCGGAAAGGACCTGTTGATCGTTATTTTCATCCGGCGGCATGATAACTTTCACATTGGTTTTGGCATAGCCGAGTTCATCCATATTCGCCATGTTTCTTTCGACTAATACGTTATCTATTTCCGGCAGAGACAACAGGCGGCCATCCATCTGATTGTCCTCCGACCATGCCGCAAATGCTTGTGGTTCTTTCAGCGACGGGTCCACGATTTTATAATTGTCGCTTCCGACCCCATAAGGCGGTTGCCCTTGATTGAAGCTGTCGAGCTGATTAAAGGCTTGCACTTCCTGTTCGACCGTTTCCCCTCGAACGTCTCCATGTGCCAGCAAATTGTTGCCGTACCCATCTTCAAACGTGGACCGGAAGGTGGTTTCATCCATATCCCCAATACGCTGAACGTCGTTACTGGTGACCACTTGATAATCTTGGAATCGTTCTTGTAATTCATTGGTGCTGGCTTCCTCGTAGGTGTTTTCGATCTTTAAATCATCTTCCAGATGCGTAATCATGTCATACGATGTATCTTTGACGCCTTGAAGCAATGCCACTTTGTCTGTTGTGGTATCATGCTGTTGGTTATAGGTATGCAGGTAATCCAAACTGTAATCGCTTGTATCCAGTCCAAAATGCGTAGCCACGGTATAGGCCGTCATTTCGGCTTGAAATTCCTTCTCCGAGTGCGGCAGGTCTTTGCCTTCCTTGTCCCGGCCATGCAGTTGAGCGTGAGCCGCTTCATGGATAAGGGTTTTCACGTTCTGGAGTTCATCGTTTCTAGGATTAAGTTGAATCGCCCGGTGAGAGGACGATGCCCCTCCGGGGCTGGTCTGCGTGTACTCGATGTACTGGCCTTTGGCCGCCCCGAGTTCTTCCATTGGTTCGGTCAGCACGTCCACGTTCATATTGTTGCTGTATCGTTCCATTGAATGGTAAAAGGCTTGATAGTTTTCGACCGAGCCTTCCAGCCATTTGTTTGGATATATCTTCGGTAAATCGGCGGCCGTGGCGTTCGTTTGGGAAATGTCGAACACGGCGGCCGTTTTATAATGCCGGTGTTCTTGGACGTTGATTTCGCCCCGGTCGATCTTCGCTTTTTCGGCTTTTGTGGCTTTATTCAAACCCACCTGTTTGGTTTCGCCGTTCTCCTGTCGTTCAAAGGTTTTGAACGGAGCCGGGACCAGAATCTTGCTTCCTTTTTCGCCTTTTTGGACCGAGAAGCCCTGTTCTTTCCAGAACTGAAAACCACCAACGGCGTTCGCCCCCGGAAACTGTTTTTGTATCAGCGTGGAGTTACCGACCGAGTAATCATAGAACTTGCTCATAAAGTTCAAGTATTCCTTCATGTTGTCCGAGGACTGAAAGTAACTGTCTACTTGATCGTTCCGATCTTCGGCCAACTGTTCCACTTCCTGCCGTTTCGTTTCGGCTGATTTTTTCTTATACGCCATGCGGTTGCCCTCCTTTGTTATCGCACATACCCATCATCATCCACGCCCACATCGAGATCCTTTAAGGCCGGATTATTGGCTTCGCCTTCCATCACATCACTGTCGAAGATTAATTGTTTTTCGTCCAGATCAACCAACACATATTCCATATCTGTTTCCACCATCATCTGTTGCAGAAGGTCCATATCTTTGGCTTCCAACGGAATCACCATTTCTTGTTTTTCGACCACCACCACCACGTCTGTTTCACCCATTTCTTGAATAAATCCAAATTCTTGTCGGCTCATCGTTATCCTCCTTGTGGTTGATTTTGTTTCTTGTCATATTCCGCTTTTCGTTGTTGCAGGTTCGCAATGCGTTCATTCACTTCTTCTTTGGCTGTTACTAAGGTAGGCGATTCATAATCACTGGTTGTCATAATATGTGTGACGTCATTGTTAATCATAAAACCGTTTAACACTTCAAGAATAACCTGCGAATTACGGTCCGTATTGTTTACGCCCAGCTGTAATCGTTTGAAGTGTTTATTTAATTCCTGTTCCAATTTCCGGTTCATTTCTGCCATCATCATGGACGTATTGTAATCCGTTTTTCCTTCGATCATGTTTTGGTGCTTGTGTTCTAAAATGATTTCATTAATCGTTTTCGATTCGCTATCTATATTCCGTTCTTCCTGTAGTTCTTGAAGATATTCATATGCTTCATTCGATAGACGGATACGCATTTGTTTCGTCATCATAAGGATTGCCCCCTCTGGTTATTTTGGATATTTCGTTGCATCTGTTCATAAGCATTTTGGTTTTGATAGCTATTCAGTTCCGCATGGACCACCCGATTCAATCCGTACTGTATCTGATTCAAGGCCCGGTTCTTTTGAAAGTTCACTCGCTTCTGGTTTGTACCGGAAGAACGTTGCTTTTGGTCGATCTTTTTTTCCTTATCATCATACGATTTCATTTCCTGTAAGAACGTGTTTCCCATGCGTTTATACAGATCATCTTTTTTATTTTGCTTGTAATCCTTGTACCGAGATTCGTTTCCTTCCCCGTACACTTTTTTCAGCATCTTTTCTTCTTTGTTCAATTTTTGATCGAGCTGTTTCATTTCTTTAGGAAAGTTTTTGTGTAAATATTTTTCTGTTAGTTTATCCAGATCGGGTTTCACATGATTAATGTTTTGATACCCATATTGCCAGTACCGTTTGTTTTCCGGGAGTTGCTTTTTGATCGCCAGAAAGTCTTTTTTCATGCCCCGGTCCATGCCTTTCATGTCCGGTTGTTCTTTCTTTTTATTCACGATCTTGTTTCGCATCAGATCATTAATTTCTTTGTGTTCAAACGAACGATCTTGAATCTTATTCACGAACGCCGAGCGCATCCCTTCCAGTGATTTCAGTTTACGCCTTCCCCGTTGATCGTCTCCCGGTTCCGTATCGACGGAAGCCAGATGAATATGAATGTTTTCGGTGTTATGATGAACAGCTCCGGTCCACGTCATCGTGTCTTTAAAGTTATTTTTTTCGTGCATATCGGACACCGCTGCGCGGGTAACTTCTTTCAGTTTCTTTTCGTCTACCTGTTTGGTAGTTGGGTCATAAATGCCGTTTTCCTGTAACCACTCATTGTCAAAAGAGATCACGTCTTTATACAAAATGCTTCCTTTGTTTTGGGCCTGTTTAAAATCATCCATCACTTGTTCTTT